>JAZRCE010000140.1:0-15039 GCA_045635445.1 Candidatus Aphodosoma sp. | reverse complement strand
CTATGCTCTCTACAAAGCAATACCTGCTGTAGAAGCTATAATTGAACTTCCTTCGCCTGTGTTCCGTATGAAATGTATCAAAAACTCAGTCGAACTAGCTGGTGTAGAACGTGCTATGCGCAAAGATGGTGTTGCTCTCGTTCGTTTCTGGAAGTGGCTCGAAGAAGCTATGGCTAAAGGCGAAACTGTTACTGAACTCTCAGCTATCGACCGTCTTCACGAATGCCGTGCCGAGCAAGAAGGTTTCATCACCGAAAGTTTTGGCACTATCGCTGGTTATGGCCCTCATGGTGCTATTGTTCACTACTCTGCCGACGAAACTTCTAACATCCAACTCAAAAACGAATCATTCTTCCTCCTCGATTCTGGTGGTCAATACTACGATGGCACTACCGACATCACTCGCACCGTTGCCCTAGGCAACCCTACTGCCGAGATGAAAGCCGACTACACCTTGGTACTCAAAGGTCACTTAGCGCTCGGTCACCAACTCTTCCCATATGGCACACGCGGAGCTCAACTCGACGTACTCGCTCGTTGTTTCCTCTGGAATGCCGAGCTCCAATATGGTCACGGCACAGGTCATGGCATCGGTCACTGCCTCAACGTTCACGAAGGACCACAATCAATTCGTATGGACGAAAACCCAACTATTCTCGAACCAGGCATGCTCCTTTCTAACGAACCAGGACTCTATCGTGCTGGCAAACACGGCATCCGCATCGAAAACCTTGTAGCTGTAGCTGATTATGATAATAATGTAAACGAATTCGGTCGTTTCCTCCATTTTAAGGCATTAACTCTATTCCCTTACGATAGTCGATCAATCGAAATCAGTATGCTTTCACCAGACGAACTATTGCAGATTAATGCATATCACCGTATGGTTTACAATACTCTCGCTCCTTACCTTACAACAGAAGAAGCAGATTGGCTCAAAGCAAAAACAGCACAATTATAAAACAATATATATTCAAAATAACAAATAGAGTTGCTTGAAAATCAAGCAACTCTATTTATTTTTTAATATTAATATTCTTATGCTTTACAAAGAACAAACTCTATCCTACTCAGCAAATGAAATATACTATTTATTAATTTAATTAAATATTTATAATAATTTATTTGTTTGTGTATCAGGGAATACAACAGCAGGTTTAAATGTTTTTGCTTCTTCTTCTGTCATCCAAGTATATGCCATGATAATAATAATATCGCCAACATTAACAAGATGAGCAGCGGCACCATTTACACAAATTACACCCGAACCTCGTTCGCCAGGAATTACATATGTTTCGAAACGACTACCATTATTATTATCAACAACTTGCACGCGTTCGTTAGAATAAATATTAGCAGCATCCATAAGATCTTGGTCGATTGTAATACTACCAATATAATCGAGGCATGACTCTGTGATAGTCACTCGATGTATTTTGCTTTTTACTAAATTTAAAAACATAATATTCAATTATATATTCTAGTTTTTTCTAGATAGTTTGGTTATTCTAGACTCACTAGATTATTATTTAAATCTGATATTATCAATTAAACGAACTGAGCCACAATAAACTGTGATACAACCAACAACATAATCAGCATCATCCCATTTTTCGATTGATTGGAGAGTATCGCCGTTGACTATATCATAATACTCAACTTCGAGTCCTTCATGACGATTGATTGCTGCGATGGTTGCATCGTGAAGTTCTTTGACTGTAGTCATAGAATAGAAAGATGTGCTCTCTTTCAATACAGCATGAATATTAGCTGCTAGAGTACGTTGATCTTCTGTTAATAAAGTATTGCGAGAAGAACGAGCGAGACCACTCTCTTCGCGTACGATTGGACAACCTACAATATCAATATCGAATTGCATAGAACGAACCATATGGCGAATAATAGCCAACTGTTGGAAATCTTTTTCACCAAAATAGGCACGATTTGGTTTTACAAGGCAGAAAAGTTTGCTAACAACTTGCACTACGCCATTAAAGTGACCAGGTCGGAACTTGCCTTCCATTACCTCATCCAATCCCGCGAAATCGAATTGAAAAGTAGTATTCATCTCCTCTTCGGTGTAGAATTCGTTAGCTTCAGGTGCAAAGACAACCATACACCCTACCGATTCAAGCAATGCAGCATCAGCTTCAAGCGTACGTGGATATTTTGCGAGGTCGTTTTTATCGTTGAATTGAGTTGGATTTACAAAAACACTAACTATGGCAAGATCATTTTCAGCCACAGCGCGACGCACAAGTTGAAGGTGACCTTCGTGAAGAGCTCCCATAGTAGGTACGAAACCTATTGTTTTGTTTTCTGCTTTAAGAGCTAAGATATACTGCTCTAAATCAGCAACTGATTTAATTAAATTCATAATTTATATTGATACTTTAGTTTTTTGTCGCAATTGAAAATCTCGACCAAGGTATTTCTCACGCACCACTGGGTTGTCGGCCAACTCTTGTGGTGTACCTTGAAAGAGAATCTTACCTTCAAACAAGAGGTAGGCTCTATCTGTAATTGACAATGTTTCGTCTACATTGTGGTCGGTAATAAGGATACCGATATTCTTATCCTTTAAATGCCATACAATATCTTGAATATCTTGCACTGCAATAGGGTCGACACCGGCAAAAGGTTCGTCGAGCATCACAAAATCGGGTTCTATGGCAAGGCAGCGAGCAATCTCACAACGACGACGCTCACCACCAGAAAGCCGGTCGCCAATGTTCTTACGTACATGTTCAAGGCGAAATTCGGAAATTAATTGTTCGAGTTTTTCACATTGATACTCTTTTGTAAATTTGGTCATTTCGAGAACAGCCTTAATGTTATCTTCGACAGTCATTTTGCGAAATACAGAAGCTTCTTGAGCGAGATAACCTATACCCGCTTGTGCTCTACGATATACTGGATATTTTGTAATATCTTGTTCATTAAGAAAAATCTTGCCACTATTTGGCACTACAAGACCTGTTGCCATATAGAATGTAGTAGTTTTACCTGCACCATTTGGTCCAAGCAAACCTACAATTTCACCTTGTCGTACCTCAATAGAAACATCATTCACTACGGTACGTTTACCGTATGTTTTGAATAGATGTTCTGTGCGAAGAATTTTTTCCATTTATTCTTATTTTGTTAGACATGAAGACAAAATTTTAATTTAAACGTAAATTACCATAAATTTTACCGTAAATTACTTTTTAATGGATAATTAATGGAAATTTATGTTTGATAAAAGAGTTATTTTTTGTCTTATTGTCTTAAAAGTATTTTATTTTTTCGCTTCGCGGAAAATTAATGCAAATGCTATGGCTACGAGTAATGCGAAGCCTGCGAATATATACCACACAGAAGTCCAATCGCCTACTAGATGGCCAGTTGTATTATATTGACAATAGTGATTTACGATGGCCTGAGCAGCTAGCACTCCGATAGTGGCACCAAATCCGTTGGTCATCATCATAAATAGACCTTGTGCTGATGAACGCATATTGGTGCTTACTTCTTTATCAACGAAGAGAGAACCTGAGATATTGAAGAAATCGAATGCCATACCATACACAATCATAGAAAGAATGAATAGCCATACCCCACTACCAGGGTTACCCATGCCAAAGAAGCCAAAACGAAGCATCCAAGCCAACATAGCCATAAGCATTACGTTTTTGATACCAAAGCGTTTCAAAAAGAATGGAATGAGAAGGATGCAAAGAGTTTCTGATATTTGGCTAAGAGATATGAGCATATTGGCATGTTGTACACCAAAAGTATCGGCATATTCAGAAAATGCTCCGAAACTAGAGATGAATGGATTGGCATAACCATTAGTGATTTGCAACATCATGCCGAGAAGCATTGAAAATATGAAGAATATTGCCATACGATACTCTTTAAAAAGAGCAAACGCATTCAAACCTAAAGCCTCTACAAGTGATTTGTTTTCTTGATTTTTAGAGATAGGACATTCTGGTAGTGTGAATGAATAAATTGCTAATATTAAGCCTAAACCGCCACTAACTGCATATTGAGCCGCTGTAGGTTGATAGCCTAATAAATCGACAGCCCACATTGAACATATAAAGCCAATTGTACCAAACACACGGATTGGAGGGAATGCTTTCACCGTATCGAGTCCTGCTTTATCCAATGCAGTGTATGCCACCGAATTGGACAATGCCAATGTAGGCATATAAAACGCTACACTTAGCGAGTATATAGTGAATAGTGTACTAAATTCGATAGTTGTATTAGTTAGTCCATACCATCCTGCAACAATCATCAAAACACCGGCAAAACCATGGCATATACCAAGAAGTTTTTGTGCTGGAATCCAACGATCGGCCACGATCCCCATGAATGCAGGCATAAATATTGATACTATACCTTGAATAGAATAGAACACACCTATATTAGCTCCTAATCCGGCATTGCCGAGATAGTTGCCCATAGAAGTGAGATATGCCCCCCAAACTGCAAATTGGAGGAAGTTCATTATGATTAAACGAAGTTTCATATTTTAGTATCGAGTAACGAGTAGCGAGACTTACACTCTGACGCTCGTTTATATTTTTAGTAATTAGTAACGAGTAGCGAGACTTTGTCGACTACATATCTACTTATTTTTTATACGATTTTTTATCTCTTGTGCTCGCTCGTAGTTTTCGGACGCAATAGCGCGTTGTAAAGCCTCGTCGAGTTCTTCGTCGAAAAGCATATGCACAGGAGCATCGTCGGTATGACGAATTTGCACACGGTCTTTCACATCTTCCAGTATCTCTTCTTCAACATAAATCGGTGCGTTATAACGAATGGCAAGTGCTACGGAGTCGGAAGTGCGACTATCCAATTGTAACTCTTCATCACCATTCATTATCACCAATTTAGAGAAGTATGCTTCGCCAGATTTTCGCACTATATCAACTCGCAATAGGTCGATATTGCAGTTCATCATCATATCGAGCATGAGATCGTAGATGATAGGCCGCTTTAAGTCGACTTTTTGTAAAGCAATGAGTATACTTTTTGCTTCAAACCCGCCTATTATAATAGGTAAT
Organism: Candidatus Aphodosoma sp.; assembly: GCA_045635445.1. Taxonomy (GTDB): domain Bacteria; phylum Bacteroidota; class Bacteroidia; order Bacteroidales; family Paludibacteraceae; genus Aphodosoma. The sequence goes on along the minus strand of JAZRCE010000140.1, from coordinate 9,976 downwards.
TTACGATTACCCCCAACCTCCTCCAACATCAAAAGATAGATATTGTTATCGGGAGTAGCTTCGCTAACACCCATTACCCTTACTTCTCGTGGTGAAATCATAATTGTTTTTGTGATTTGAATACACAATTAAAATGTGTATTTACTTCATATTGTCAACAGCCCATTTAATATACAATGAACCCCATGCAAATCCTGCACCGAATGACGACAAAATCAAATTATCACCTTTGATAAATAGATGTTTATTATCCCAAAGAAGGATCGGTATTGTGGCTGAAGAGGTATTTGCACGCTTATCAATATTCACTAATACACGGTCGGGACGCATTTTCATGCGACTACCCACCGATTCAATAATACGCATATTTGCTTGATGAGGCAAAAAATATATTTCATTTGGATCAAGTCCATGACGGTCCATCATTTCAAGTGATACTTCCGACATTTTGCTCACAGCCCATTTAAATACGTTTTTACCATCTTGATAAACAAAATGTTCGCGAGCATCAACAGTTTCGTGAGTTGCTGGTTTGATAGAACCACCAGCTTTCATGTGAAGGTATTCTTTACCAACACCATCCGAGCGAAGGATTGCGTCTTGAAGACCATTTCCATCGGCACATGGTTCAACCAAAACAGCAGCAGCACCATCGCCAAACAATGGGCATGTATTACGGTCGGTGTAGTCGATAATGGATGACATCTTTTCGCCCGAAACCACAATCATACGCTTACAAAATCCACTCTCGATGTAGAGTGAAGCTGTTTTGAACGCATGGATAAAGCCAGCGCATCCTACTTGCATATCAAACGAAATACCATTTTTGATGCCACAAGCATCAGAAATAATAGCAGCTGTAGAAGGGAACACCATATCAGGTGTTACAGTTGAACATATAATACCATCAATATCAGAAGGTTCGATGTTGTTTTTCTCTAGAAGTGTTTTGACTGCCTTAATTGCCATATATGACATACCAAAAGGCTCTTTCAAAATGCGACGTTCTTTAATACCAACGCGAGTCATAATCCACTCGTCAGAAGTATCAACCATATGGCTAAGTTCATCGTTTGTCAAAATATACTCAGGCAAATATGCCTCGATAGCCGTAATTGCGGCTCTAACTTTAGTGTCTTGTATCATGTGTTTTTTATTAATTATATATAAGGTGTAAGATTTGCACACCTCACATCGGTACAAAATTCGGTGCAAAGGTACAAAAAATAATTCATAATTCATAATTCATAATTCATAATTGTATTTATATTTTCAGCAATAAGGTTATTATAGTCTATTTATCAAATATTTACACATACAATAATTTTATAAAAAAAAACTAAAATTCTTACTTTGTCAAGTTAGAAGAATTTTGTAACTTTGCAGTCCAAATTAATGCATAATTCATAATGCATAATTCATAATTATAAATACACATTAAATCATTATATATTAACAACATAAATTATCACTTGCATAGTTGATTACGTTCTGTAAAAAGTGAATTGTAAATTGTGCGTTGTGAATTGAGAAAAAAGATGTATAACATTAAAGAAGTATTTCAACCACGCATTATTGAGTGCTTGAAAAATTATGGGAAACAACAATTCTCTGCCGATATGATGGCGGGTGTTATTGTTGGTATCGTGGCAATTCCATTGGCAATTGCATTTGGTATTGCTTCTGGTGTAGGTCCAACAGAAGGTTTGATAACTGCTATTATCGCTGGTTTTATTATTTCGGCATTTGGTGGTTCAAAGGTTCAAATTGGTGGTCCTACAGGTGCATTCATCGTTATTATCTATGGCATTATCCAACAATTTGGATTGGCAGGTTTGATGATTGCTACTATTATGGCTGGTATTATGCTGCTTGTGATGGGTTTTACCAAAATGGGTTCGATTATTAAATTTGTGCCATACCCTGTGATTATTGGTTTTACAGGCGGTATTGCACTCACTATTTTCTCAACTCAGATGAATGACTTTTTTGGCATGGGAATCGAAGGTGTGCCTGCCGACTTCATTGAGAAGTGGATTTGTTATTTTTCGAATCTTTCATCTATTAATTGGGGTGCATTTGCTATTGGTTTTTTGAGTCTTTTGATTATTATTTTCACCCCAAAGGTATCTAAGAAAATTCCAGGTTCGCTTGTTGCAATTATCATTATGACTCTTGTTGTATGGTTGTTGAAGGAATTTACTGACTTCGAATTCGTTAATAGTATTAAAACTATCGGTGACCTCTACACACTTCCTTCTGGCATACCTACTCCATCAATGCCATCATTGAATCTCGAAGAGGGTCAAACTATCTGGAGTGTGGTACAATCGCTTATGCCTGCAGCATTCACTATAGCCATGTTGGGTGCTATTGAATCGTTGCTCTCGGCTATGGTGGCAGATGGTGTAATTTCGGATAAGCATAACTCTAATACAGAATTAATTGGTCAAGGTATTGCCAATGTATTATGTCCATTCTTTGGTGGTATTCCTGCTACAGGTGCTATTGCGCGTACGATGACAAACATCAACAATGGTGGTCGTACACCAGTAGCTGGTATTGTTCATGCCTTGATTCTTTTGTTGGTATTGTTGTTTATGGGACCACTTGTAGGACTTATTCCGATGCCATGTCTTGCAGCAGTGCTTATTATTGTAGCATATAACATGAGTGGTTGGCGCACATTCGTATCACTTTACAAGGGACCTAAGAGCGACTTTGCTGTGTTGATGACAACATTTGTACTCACAGTTATCTTCGACCTCACAATTGCTATCGAAATCGGTTTGTTGCTCGCTGTGGTATTGTTCTTAAAACGTACAAGCGAATCGGTTGAAATAAAACATTTCCATGACGAAATTGACCCTAACCAAGAGCTTGACATTCAACTTAATTCTGAAGAGAAACTCTCTATTCCTGAAGGTGTTGATGTATATGAAATCGATGGTCCTTATTTCTTCGGTATTGCCAACAAATTTGAGGAGGTAATGAGTCGTATCAGTCAAAAACCTAAAGTACGTATCATCCGTATGCGTCGTGTTCCATTTATGGACTCAACAGGTATCCACAACCTTGAAGTATTGATCGAACAATCGCACAAAGAAGGTGTACAGATCGTGCTTTCGGGTGTGAATACACCAGTGCGCACAGCTCTCGAACGTGCTGGTTTTACAAAACTTATCCCTGTTGAGAATATTTGCTCTAACATCAACGTAGCTCTCGAACGTTCGAAAGAACTTATTTAATTGTTGAGGCTACAATATAATAAAAAGGCCTCTAAAGCCGTTATATGCTTTAGAGGCTTTTATTTTCTAGTCCACTATGAATAAAAAGATTTTTTTTCTACTTATTTCCGTTCTCTATTTATGTACTTCATGCGATTGGCTCGAACCTGAATATGACGAAATCAAGCCAACGTATTATAGTGCTTGCCAATTAGTGCACGACATTTCGGGCAAAAACATACTCATCACAGATGATAATAAAAAATTATTTCCATCTGAAACTATCACTATACCTGATGCACAAAAAGATAGTCTGCTCAACCAACGTTTTTACATCACATTCCAAGTTAGCGATCAAAGCGATATAAAAGATAGCATCGTAAACATAAATTTGCTCTCTATACAAAGAATGTTTGAAAAAAATGTTACAGAGATAGAATCAGATAGCGAAATAAGTAAATATAAAAATCAAATTCTTACCATACAACGTTTGTGGACATCAAGCACTAAACTCAATATCGTAGCCGAAATAATGGGTTCTGGTAGTAAATTACACAACTACACCCTACTTCACAACATAAAGCAAAATAGTGATACTATATCTTTTACCCTACGCTACGATGACAACAACGATAGTCCTGTTTACTCATTGGCATATGCTATGTCGTTCGACCTAAAGAAATATTACCCAACAGAGCAAGATAGTGTAGTCATATGCTTCAACTACAAATCTAACTTTCCACAATACGATACATTATATATAAGAGCAGCAACAAAATGAAAAAGATATTATTCATAGGCACCATATTATTTTTTTGCACACACCTCTGTGCACAGTTTATAGTAACCAATTCACAAGGTTATGTCAAACTAACCGAGCCAAAATACAATCTCGATGCCCTTGTGCTACTCAACGGCATTGATGCCTCTACATCAATTGAATATATAGGAAGCGAGGAGATTGAATGGCGCTATAAATTGGATGGTTCGGACTACAACTCAACACAAAAAGAGATTTACCCAGAATCAAACACACTCTATAGCATATATATCAAGGATACGGTTAAATATCATATTTACACAATTGACTACACAGAGTATTTGCCACAACTTAATAAAATAGAGGTAGTTGAAAATGATATCGATAAGTGCGAACGTATTACGTTAAACCCTGATGTTATTGTTCCAGAGATTACATATGTTGATCGCGAAGGTAAAACTCAAACACTTATTCGCGAGTTCACATTAAGTTATAACAATGCAGTTTGGCAAGACTCGTCATGGGTAAATATCGATCAAGACACAACGATTCTTTGTCCTATTGCTCCATTCGCAATATCTGCACCATATAAATCAACCACGTTCAGTTTCTGTGGAGACCAATGGGCAGAACAATTAGGAATAGAAATTGATAGTATAAAAACAGATTATGATGCTATAGCCGTCAAAAGTTACCCAAGAGGTACAGTAATTGAACGTGAATATAAAAATGAAAAAGATAGATCAAAAAAAACAAATATCGAAGGTTCAGCTCCACTTGTTGTAGAATTTGAATCTCGGGCCAACCCACTCGACATTATCTATTACGAATGGTTCATTAGCAATGTAGAAACTCCAAATGCCTATCAACGCTACAATGATGTTGATCTCCGTTATACATTTGATAAAACAGGAGAATACAAAGTTAAACTCATTGTTACAAGCAATACTTGCGAGTATATCGACTCGCTCAATGTGCGAGTATTAGAATCATATATCGAAGCACCTAATGCATTTACTCCTAATGGAGATCTTATTAATGACGAATGGCGTGTAGCATATAAATCCATTGAAAGTTACCAATGTATCATCCAAAATCGTTGGGGGCGCACAGTATTCAAATCAAATGACCCAGGCAAAGGATGGGATGGCACAATCAATGGTCGTCCAGCACCAGAGGGGACATACTACTATGTAATTGTAGCATATGGCACAGATAAATTCCCTGAAACGCACAAAAAAGCTGGCAAACAAATGAAATATAAACTTTCGGGCGACATAAATTTGTTTAGATAAAAGGTATTATTATAACACATAAAACAACGACCAACTCACTGATATTGAGAGTTGGTCGTTTGTTTTTTTAGGGAAAAATATGCCAATTATTTTAAGAAAAAGCACTTGCAAAGTTTGCAAAGTTTGCAAAGTTAAGCATAACATACTGATTAGCAAGAACTTTCACCACTTTAGATACTTGCAAAGTTATAAAATCACATTTACATAACATTAAGATAATCAACCAATTAACCAACTTTGTAACTTTGCAATTGCAAAGTCGCCTTTATTTTTCCCTAAAAATATAGACATTTTGGGGATTATTTTACCAAATTAATAGACACATTCTCTAAAACGATAGACATTTTCCTAAATTTATTGTCATCTTGATTTTTTCTAAAAAGATAGACCGATTATGATATAACTTTGCGAATGGATGGTGTAATCATGACTGTTTTCTTCGGTGAAGGTTGCTTGAAGGTTACTGTTGGGTAAGGCATAAAAAAAACACACTGAGAGTATGTATCTGGTAGGAAAAAGTTGCCCAAACTTCGAAAGTTCGCAAGTTCAAAAACGCCCTTTTTTTAGGATTATTTATTTGGATAATTTCATTTTTTGAGTGAATTATCTACACAAAAACAAACGAACAATTAACAAACATTTCCTTGGTTTTGAGCATACCGTTGAAAAGTCAAAAGGAAAAGAAAAATACGAATTATCAACTGAGCAACAAAGTAATGGCACAAAACGAATAATGGGAATAAAGCATGTTTCTTTGATAAAGATGTAAAACTATGGAATCCCATCTACTCTAAAAAAATTATCATGAACCATTAACCATATTCGCGTTCTAATAGTCGAATCTTCTGAGAGGCTTATTTTAATTACAAAAAATATATTTTTCCGAGTAAAACGAATTTATTTCATGATAATTTATTGTTTATTTAAATCATTTTTGTATCTTCGCATTTGAAAAATCATCAAAATTTCAAAGGTATAATAACTAAAGAATATTCAATAGAAGGTACGACTCTTAAGCAACGTATAGAAGCAATACCAGAATCAGTTATTGAAGCGTAGCAAGATGATTATGACGATATGAGGCGTTTCTTCATTTATGGTGAATCTTTAGAATTTGATGCACTTATGCTCAGAATAGAAGAACTACAAAAACGGGTTACACAATTATAGGGAAAAATACATCATTTACACTATTGAATAATTTTATTACAACAAAAACATTATAAAAATACGTACCACAGTTCGACAAAGACAAAAACTCCTTACATCATCAGAAATGGGTTGCAAAACTCATCGGCGACAACAAAATGGAAGAAGCCTTAAAACGAGCCGAATCATTTGCCCGACAAGGAGAATCATATACTGATGTATGGAAAGCTATTAAGAAAATCTCATAATGCCTTCATAAGAAGCAAAAAATATCATTAAATTATTGTTATATCATTTTTTTATTGTAACTTTGCAGATTACAGCATAATACGTTTAACTTATAAAACAAAAATACAGCAAAAACAATGTTTAATAAAATAAAAATAGAACGATTCAGAGGCATACGTTATGCATCCATTGAAGGTTTCAAACAAATAAATCTTTTCTTTGGAAAGAACAATTGTGGAAAGTCTTCATTATTAGAATCATTGTTTTTAGCCAGCGGATTATCAAATCCATTGCTACCAATAAATGTAAATTTTATACGTGACTATGGCAAATCAAATTTCAATGACCTTATTTTAAATTTTTACAATTTAGATTCAACTCAACCCATATCTATTCAGATGATTGATGGTGAAGTTCGCAATCTCAACATTACACTATTCAAAGAAAATCAAGAAAATATAACGCTTAATACCGACAATGCAAATATTCTTTCTAATGTAGAAGAGGGCAAATATGGACTAAAACTTGATTTTCAAATCAACAGCACACCGTTTTATTCTCAATTAGAATTCGATTCAAAAGACACAAAAAATGTAAATCGTATTGTTCCTAATAATTATACAGAATCATTAAAATGTGTATATTTAAGTCCTAAATTTGATTTCAACACATCTATTCAAGGATTAAAAAAAATACAGGAAAACAAAGACGAACATTTTATAATAGACGGTTTAAAACTTATTGAACCACGAGTTAAAGATTTCATTTTCACCGACAATGACGTATTAATTGATATTGGACTTGACAAACGCATTCCAGTTAATATGATGGGAGATGGAGCAAGAAAAATAGTATCTCTATTAACCGCTGTATATGATTGCAAAAACGGAATGTTACTCATTGACGAAATCAGCAATGGATTCCACCATTCCGTTATGTGCGATTTGTGGAAAGTGCTTATCAATGTTGCAATTAGAAACAATACTCAATTATTCGTAACAACTCATGATATTGACTCAATAAAAGGTATTCGAGATGCAGCTATCAATGAATTTGATGATAAAATTGCCACATTCAAACTACTAAAAACTAATGATGATGAACTAAAAGCATATCACTATTCATTAGACAGTCTAAACTACTCTATTAACCAAGAAATTGAAATAAGGTGATATGAACAAAATTTTCATTGAAGCAAAAAATAAAAATACAGTAGAAAGCCATTTTCTCCAAGCAATAATAGATTTATTCTTACCTGAAAAAGAAGTTGAATTTATCTATATGAATGGCATTGGCAATCTATTCAGCGAAACAATCCTAAATCAAATATCTTTAGCAAAAGAGAACAACGAACAAGTCTTAGTTCTTGCCGATGCCGATACAATCTCCAAAGGATATGGCTACACAAAACGCCAAAAAGAAATTGAAACAGGAATGCAGCGATATGGCATACAATTCTCATATTTCCTTTATCCGAATAATCATGATGATGGAGATATAGAAATCCTTATAGAATCAGCTGCTCGTCATGATTTACATTCTGTTTTTTTCGATTGTTTTCACGACTATGAAAAATGTGTTTCAGGAGCTAAAGACGAACAAGGAAATCCATTATACAATACCCCAAACTTAAAAGGCAAACTACACACATACATCAGCTCTCAACAATTAACAAAAAAACAACGCGATAAACTTGGCAGTGGAGATTGGCTATTTGATAATGAAAATTATTGGAATTTAGATGTTAATGCGTTGCAATCACTAAAAGATTTTTTAGAACAAAATCTTAAATAAAAAAGAGCGACTGTTTGTCGCTCTTTTCATTTTATACATAAAATTTTAGGCGTATAGGTCAAATTTTATTTATTTATTCATACATACAATAAAGACCTTCATATGCTTGCTTTTTTAATATAATAGTACAAGCATTACTAATTATCGGATTTTCATTTCCTAATTTTATTTTATGACTTTCAGCATATACATAATATCCTTTATCTCTTAATTCATTGATTGTACGAGTTAAATTATAACTTTCTTTTATTAGGTCACAAACTTCTAAATCACAATAGATATCTACCAAATCTGAAAAATATTGAAAAATACTAGCAATATACTCACACTCTTTTTCATTAATAGGCTCATCATAATCTCTATAAATACATGCAACTTGATTAAAAAGCCCCAATAACTCTTTTCCCGATGTTACTCTTTTTAGAAAACGTGGTTTACGTACACATGCTTTCCCAAGACAACTATTATCTAACGAAATTTTCACCCAATTTTCATGAGAAGTTTTAATATAATGTAGAAGCTCTTCTGAATATGAAATGCAATTTTCATCTATTTCACGATGATGATTTTTACATAACAATATGAGATTATCATATGAATCATAATCTTCAATTCCAGGTTTATATCGTGGACCATCAACACTGCTACTAATAATATGACATTCATCTCCTATTATAAAACTACCATCCTCTTCTGAAATTTTATTTACAAGTTCTTTTTTACATATAGCACATCTATTTCCAGATTTAGCCCATAATTCTTTCCTTGTTTTATTTGAAATAGCCATTTTATATTAACTATGTTATTTTGAATAATGAAACTCTAAATTATGCATTTGCTGAATAAATAAATTTGTCTGCTTAGTATTTTCTACTTTATCATATAGACTTAACATTATATATTCCTGCAATAAATCCTTATTATTTATATAGTGTTGAGCACAATTATATATGGTAATATTTGAATTTAATCTGGTATTTTCCTCAACATCTATACAATCTGGAAAATATCCATAGACATTGAAGCAATACGAAGTTTTAACCCAACGCCATTTATACTGATAAGACCCTCCAAATGAATCTGATGTATATACTTTAATATAATATAAAATCTTTATACGTTTCCATAAATATGAAAAAACAATAATAACACTTATAATAATACAAAATATCCACAATGGTACTTGATACATAAAAAATGAAGATGGAATACTAAACAATATTTCCAATAATCCAATAAAAGATAATATTCCACCCACAATAGGATTAGTAAAAAAAAATAATAATATTTTTTTCATAAACAATGAATATTTTTTATAATTAACTTATTACAGAATTTATTATTGATCTATATTTTTTTAATACTTAACACATAAATGTCACGGTAAATTTATATCTACCATGACATTAAAATAACAATATTGTTATTTTGTTTTTTTTTCTCGTTGCGACAAAGCACTACCTGCGATACTTTTGGTTGTTTTTCCAAAACGACCATCTCGCAAAACTTTCGATGCTTCACTT
>JAZRCE010000139.1:0-21118 GCA_045635445.1 Candidatus Aphodosoma sp. | reverse complement strand
TTGTTACGACTACGTTTCACATCAAGGTAATAAATACGTTTACCTGCTTTTACCGACTTAGAGAACACAATTTCTTGCTCTTTTCTCTCATTTTTGAATTCTTCCATATCAATACACTCTGTTTTTAAATAGCTGATATTCAAAACATCAGCAAAAATTAAATTTGTTTTAAAAATTAAATTTATTATGTGTTTTTCAATCTCCAAAGTTGTAATTTTTTTTTGACATAGCAAAATATTTTTTAATATTTTTTCAAAAAAAATTCTCATACAAACAAAAACACAAGATACCTTACTGAATAACAGCCACTTAATAAAATTCACAAATTTCAAATTTCAAATTTCAAATTTAAATTGTTATTCTCAATTTTTTTTCGTAACTTTGCAGTCTAAAATATCAATTAAGCGTAATGATAAATAGAGCTCTTATAAGAATTAAGGTAGCACAAATTTTGTATGCTTGCTTTGCAAAAGAAAACTCAGACCTAGTAACCGCTGAAAACGAATTGCAATTAAGTATGCAGAAGTCATATGATTTATATCATTATATTTTGCTACTAATTGCCGAATCACGCCGTTACACAGAAGTAAAAGCCGATTCTCTCCGCGACCGAATTGGAGGTGTACGAGTAAACGAAATGTACAACGAACAATTCATGAACAACAAATTCGCACTCCAATTAGGAGAAAACATCGAATTAAAATCATATATCAACGAAAAAGGTTTATCTTGGAACGACAAAACAGACTTCCTCAAAGCTTTCATTCAGAAAATTAGCCATAGTGAATACTACTACCACTACTCAAATAAAACTACACTATCATACGGCGAAGACAAAAGATTCTGGAGAGATGTTATTGCTCATGAATTCGAAAACAACGAGGAATTACACAATATATTAGAGTCTGAATCCATCTATTGGAGCGACGACCTCAACATTATTACAAGTTTTGTTGAAAAAACCATCAAACAATTCAAAGAAGAAAATGGCGAAAATCAGCCACTACTCCCTATGTTCAAAGAAGAGGCTGATAGAACATTCGCAATAAAACTTCTTGACTCAGTAATACTCCACAATGCAGAATTAGATGAATTAATATCTAAATACCTCATCAATTGGGAGCTCGACCGCATCGCAATGATGGATATTGTAATCCTCAAAGCTGCAATTGCCGAATTACTATATTTTTCAACCATACCTATCAATGTAACTCTCAACGAATATATTGAAATAGCTAAATTCTATGGTTCGCAAAAAAGTAGTAAATTCATAAATGGTATACTTGATAAAGTTGTAAAAGAACTTCGAGAAACAAGCGAAATGACAAAATTCAAAGCTGCCAAACAAAACAAAATAGAAGAAAACTAATTAACAATCAATAAAAAAAACAAAATAATATGTTAACAACAATCTTATTACAAGCTACAGAAAGCGCACAAGGCGCAAGTTGGATGAATATGGGTATGCTTCTCCTCCTCTTCGTCATCTTCTATTTCTTTATGATTCGTCCACAAACAAAACGTCAAAAAGAAATTAAAAAATTCCAAGACTCCCTTGAAAATGGCAAAACCATCATCACTCAAGGTGGAATCTATGGCAAAGTAAAAGAAGTAAAAGACAACTATGTCCTTGTAGAAGTTGCCGATGGCATCAAAATCCGTGTAAACAAAAACATGGTTTTCGACTCTCCAGAAGACGCAAACCAACAACCATCAAAATAATATAACTTATGAATTTTCAATCCTTATTGGACAACATTAAGTTACAAATTAATAAAGTCGCTACATTCTTGATTTCTCGAGATGTAGTGACTTTTTTGCTTTTTTTATTTTTTGCATTTTTCTTGTGGTATATGTATAGCATTGGCACAAAAAGAGAAATCAACCACAAAATTGCAATCAAGTACACTGGAATTGATGACAACGTACTTCTTGACAAAAAGTTGCCTAAAACATTAAAATTTACCATCAAAGACGAAGGCAAAAATATTTGGGAATACAACAAATCAATCCTCGACACAATAGAAATTGATTTAACAGAACCTTTCAAAGCAAACAACAACACAATAGAAGTTAAATACGAAGAGTACTTAAAAAAATTACTCCCCCAACTATCTCCTTCTGCTGAAATGATTAAATTATCTCCCAACTATTTTTCTTCATCATATATCCATCTACACACCAAGTCAGTACCTGTAATGACCAGCAACAACATAAAGTTAGCACCACAGCATATAATGTACGATACTATAACAATCTCACCTAAATTCGTCACAATAATTGGCACCGCAGAAGCTATCGACACAATATCATATCTATATCTAGAACCAATAAACGACGTTCTCAACAAAACATACAAACAAATGGTCAAAATACAAAAACCAAAAAATGTTGAACTCAACAAAACTTCCGTTCAAGTAACAATTCCAATCGAGATGTGCACAGAAAAAGAAATTATTGTACCTATAACTATCGAAAATGCACCAGAAAATATTTCTATACGCACATTCCCATCAAATACAAAAATAAAATTTAGCGTAGGACTAAGCCGTTATAACTCCGTAACCTCAGAATCATTTAAAGCTATATTAGACTACAACGACATTAGCAATAACATAAATGCAACTTCAGCCACTCTACAATTAGACTACACATCAGGATACATTTTTAACATACAACTAAACCCTGCAAATATTGAATTTCTAATTGAAAATACAAAATGAAAAAAATAGGAATAACTGGCGGCATTGGATCTGGCAAAAGTATCATATCTCAAACACTTCGAATAATGGGATATAGTGTATACGATTCTGATTCTTGGGCAAAAACATTAATGAACTCCAATGAAGAAATTAAAAAAAAACTAATATCAAAATTTGGTAAAGAAACATACAACTCAAAAGGTTTAAATAAGTCACACCTTGCTCAACATATTTTCAACAATAATGAAGCCCTTATACATGTAAATTCAATTGTTCACCCTATAGTTAAACAACACTTTTTAAATTGGTGCAAAAAACAAAAAAGCAAATTGGTTTTCATAGAAAGCGCCATACTATTCACTAGCAAATTCAACGAAATAGTAGATTCCACTATATTCATAGATGCACCCCAAGAAATACGAATACAACGAGCCACTCTTCGCGATAACACAACCTCAAAAGCAATATTAGCACGCATAAATAACCAAAAAGACGAAGAATTACTAGCAAGAACTCATGCCAATTACACAATCAACAACAACAATAACAATTTAATAATCCCACAATTATTATCTATATTACAAAACATTTAAATACAAAAAAGGCAGACTTAAGTCTGCCTTTTTTGTACATCAATTCCTAATTCTCTCCACCCTCATTGTATCTAGCTTCAAAAACAAAAACAACAATATAGTAAAACTCAAAAAAGAAGACCCCCCATAGCTAAAAAAAGGTAAAGGAATTCCAATAACAGGAACCAAACCTAAAACCATACCAACATTAATAATTAAATGAAACGCAAATACACCAACAACACAATAACCATATACTCTAGTAAAACGATTATCTTGACGCTCTGCTATAAACAACAAACGAAAAAGAAACAACAAATAAAAAACTAAAACACCTAAACAGCCTATAAAACCCCACTCTTCACCCACCGTGCAAAAAATAAAATCCGTCTCTTGCTCTGGAACAAACTTAAGTTGAGTTTGAGTCCCCTGCAAAAAACCACGACCATCAAACCCTCCAGAGCCAATTGCTATTCTCGCCTGAATCGTATTATAACTAATACCAGAAGGATCATCTGCCATACCCAAAAGAACCTGAATACGCTTCTGCTGATGCGGTTTCAACACCTCATTAAATATATACCCAGCCGAATAACAATATCCCATCACTCCAAACATAAATAGACCGATAAAGAAATATATTCTTCGCCATTTCAAATATGCTAGAACAAACAAATATATTGCAGCCAAGACTACTATACCCAATAACCAATATACAAAATTAAAACGAAAAACCCATCTATATAAAACCAAACCAACAATAAACAAAGAAATAGGAATAACCGTTAAAAATAAAACTTGCTTTTTGTCATACTGATAAACCCTTAAAAAAATTAACATTATAAAATATAATATTAACAAACAAATAAATAAACCCAAAGAAGCTCCTTCAAAACCAAACAAAGCAACATCTCCATAACGAATAACTATAACAAAAAGGAGAACCGCAAAGAAAGCCAAAACAGGCACTAATCCAGGCAACCCCTCTCTATAAAACATAAAAATAAAAGATAGATAAACTAAAGCCGATCCCGTCTCACTCTGAGCTATAATAATCAACATTGGCAACAATATAATTACCCCAACAATTCCATAACTTCGCATAGAATTAAGACGAAACTGTGGATGACTCATCACCTTAGCCAAAGTCAATGCCGTTATAAATTTAGAAAACTCTGCTGGTTGTATCTTAAAAGGACCTAATGGCAACCAAGAATGCGATCCTTTTGTATCTGTTGCAACAAATATAGTTACAATCAACAATACAATGATTAAACCATACAACAAATATGGAATAGCCATAATAAGTCTACTATCAGTAAAAACAATTATAATCGCAACAAGCAAACTTATTCCTATCCACATAAACTGCAATCCCGAACGAAAACTTATATCAAAAAATGAAACTTGATCCTCGGTAATACTCGCACTATATATGTTCAATAATCCGAAAGCAGAAAGCAAAATATACAATATTATTGCATATTTATCAATTGCTTGTAAAACACTAAAACTTCTTGACATCCGAATTCAAAATTGATGTTTTTATTCTATTATACAAATCTCCCCTCGATATTTCACCCTTCAAATATTGTTCTATACAAAGAGATGCTATCGGACATGCCCACGTCGATCCAAAACCAGCATTTTCTATAACAACTGCAATCGCTATTTGCGGATTCTCCCTTGGAGCATATCCAATAAAAATAGAGTGAGGTTTTCCTCTACTATTATCTGTTGTTCCTGTTTTTCCACACATAACAACATCTGGAACCTTATAATATCTACCTGTTCCATATTCACAAACTCGCCACATACCCTCTTGCACTACATCATAATACTTAGCATCAACACAAGCATCATGACGACGCACCAACATAGAATCATGCTTATTCAAATGAGGCGTAATATAATAACCTTTATTTGCAATAACCGAAACAGCATTAGCTAATTGAATAGGGGTAACCAACACCTCACCTTGACCAATAGCATTAGAACGAATCGTTAACGCTCGCCATCCAGTTTCACCATAAATTTTATCATAAGATTGAGCTCTATAAATAGCACCATCTTTTAATCCAACAACATCAGAATCTGTCCATTTAGGTCCCAATCCAAAACTAATAATAGCATCACGCCAACGAGTATAATTTTTCTTAAACTTTACATTCTTCTCACCATAACCATCTCGCTCCAAAGTTGCCCTATACGCCAACCAAAAATATGGATTACAACTCTGCTCTATCGCTTCCTCTAACGAAACAGGAGAACCATGACTATGAGTACATCGTATCGGCGAAGAAGCTGCTCCACTACAAGGAAATCTAGTATACTTATCTATACCACCCTCTTGTTGACAAACCAAAGCTTGCAACGTTTTAAATGTAGACCCAGGTGAATACTGACCCTGAGTTGCCCTATTAAGCAATGGTCTTGTTTTATCTTTAAGCAATTTAGGATAATACTCCGAACGCAACCTTCCAACCAACAAAGATGGATCCCAAGTCGGATTTGACGCCATCGCCAAAATCTCACCTGTTGATGGTTCTATAGCAACAACACTCCCTATTTTACCCTGCAGTAAATCCTCTGCAACACGCTGAAGTTCAACATCTAAAGTCACATTTACATCTACGCCAGGAATAGGACTTTTATCAAACTCACCATCTTTATAATGCCCTTGAATCCTACCTCGTGCATCACGCAATAAAACCTCTTTCCCATTCGTTCCTCTCAATTCAGACTCATACGAAAGTTCCAAACCATCTACCCCGGCATAATCCCCCAAACGATATGTTGAATCTTTCTCAATCTGTTTTTTCCCAACCTCACCAATCGAACCCAAAACATGAGCACCACACGAATAGTTATAATTACGCAAAGTCCTATGTTGGACAGAAAAACCAGGAAATTTCCACAACTGTTCTTGAATAACAGCATAATCTTCAGGCGACAATTGTGTTATAAAACGTTGAGGCGTTAACGACGAATAACCCGGATTCTTTCGCAAATCCTTAACGTGTTCTATACGTTCTTCAAATTGTTCAAACGAAATACCCAACAAATCACAAAGCTTCAAAGTATCAATAGGAGTCTTACGCTTATGCATAACTTGCAAATCCTTCATCGTAACCATCAAGTCATATGTAGGTTGATTATAAACTAACAATTTACCATTACGATCATATATCAACCCACGAGGTGCATAAATAGTTTTTATATAAAAAGCATTAGCATCTGCAACACTAGTATAATCTTCATACAATTGCAAATAAGCCAACCTACCTACAAAAACACAAACAACGAAGGCAAGCACAAAATAAATAATTATACTTCTTTCTTTATATTTATCCTCAATCATATTTTACTTCCTTAGTTTTTCTATAACAAGCATCAACAAAACAGTAATTACAGAACTAACAAAAGTTTTAACTAAAACAATCCAAAAATACCTAAAACTAAAAGCCTCTAAGACAAACAACAATAAATGATGAATTAAAACTATCAAAAAGACATACTTCAAATAATTACCACCCATCGTTCTAAATCGAGGCATAATTCTATCCAACTCTTCCTGCGTCGAAACCAATCTCAAAACATAAGGACGTAAAAAAGAAATCAACGTAGTCGCAATAGTATGAATACCCCAAGTATTTGCAAACATATCCAAAACCAACCCTAAAAGAAACCCTACAAACAACAACGCCACTCTATTTGTTTGAATCGGTAATGCTACAATTATATAAATATACAAAAAAGGATTAACATATCCAACTATCTGAAGATTATTCAACAACAACACCTGCAAAAGCACCAACCCAACAAACCAAGTCAAAAACTCTATCGCATTTTTCATTTCAAAACCGAATTTTGAAGATTAGACAACTCTTTTTTATCTCTATACAAAGCAATAGTTACATACGACAACGACTGAAAATCAACCGCCAAAGCCACATCAACATCACAAAACATCGTATGCTCCGAATGCGAAGCCTTATCCACAACCCCAATCAATATCCCTTTTGGAAATATAGCAGAAAAACCACTCGTAACAATCGAATCCCCAGCTTGCACATCAATATGATTTGGAATACCCTCCAACTTTGCAAACTTCGGACTATAACCATCCCATTCTACAGAAGCAATCTGATCATTTCGCTTAATTTTTGCACTTATCACTTGATCTGGATTAATTATTGGCAAAACAACTGCATAATGTTCACTAACACGTTGCACAACCCCAACCACACCACTAGAAGCAAATACACCCATATCTTCCTCTATACCATCAACACTTCCCTTATCCACAATCAAATAATTTTGAACATTATATACGCTATTATATACAACCTTCGCTGCAACAAACTCAACATCAGATTGCAATTGAGACTTCGACACAGAATCATTCAAAACAACAAAATCCTCCAACCTTGCAATCTCTCCCCGCAAACGAGCATTTTCATCAGCCAACAACCTATTAGATTCCACCAAACCAAAATAATCTGTCACAACATTAGTAACCCCATAAGTCCATGCCGAAATAGACGTAGCATAACGAAAAACCACCGAACGCTGCAAATCATTTTTATTAACCATTAGCAAAATAGCAAAAACCTCCAACAACACAAAAACAACAAAAGCTAAATGCCTATAAAAAAATTCTAATATCTTATTCATAACCTTTGATTCATACCTAATAATTAGACATCAAACAAAAAGCGAATTTATAATATTTGTCCGACCCATCAAAAAAACATGAAAGGTCGGACAACATATTTCAAAACAAAAATATTTATCGAAGCAAAAAACGGAATTTATCAATATTTTTCAATGCAATGCCCGTACCGCGTGCAACCGAACGCAAAGGATCATCTGCAACATGAAACTGAATCTGAATCTTATCAGTCAAACGTTTAGCCAAACCTCTAAGCAATGCTCCACCACCAGCAAGATAAATACCTTTATCAATAAGGTCTGCATACAACTCAGGCGGCGTCTCCTCCAAAGCCGCAAGAATAGCCGTCTCTATTTTAGAAATTGTCTTATCCAAACAATGAGCAATCTCCTGATAAGAAATAGGCACCTCCATTGGCAACGAAGTAATACGATTTGGGCCTCGAACAATCATTGGCTCTGGAGCTTCATCTCCAAGATCCATAAGAGCCGAACCCACTTGTTTCTTGATTCGCTCAGCCATCACCTCACTAACCTTAATATTATGTTGACGATACATATAATCAATAATATCAGCCGTAAAAGCATCACCCGCCACACGAATCGACTTATCTGTTACAATACCACCCAAAGATATCACAGCAATCTCCGTAGTACCTCCACCGATATCAACCACCATATTACCCTCTGGCGCCTCCACATCAAGACCAATACCCAAAGCCGCCGCCATCGGTTCAAAAATCATATAAACATCACGTCCACCTGCATGTTCCGCCGAATCACGCACTGCACGCATCTCTACATCAGTACTCCCCGAAGGAATACCTATCACCACTCTCAACGACGGAGTAAACAAATGATTCTTATTCGGAATCATCTTTATCAAACCACGAATCAACAACTCCGCAGCATGAAAATCAGCAATAACACCATCACGCAAAGGACGTACTGTGTATATATTTGGATTCTCCTTACCCCTCATCTGCGCAGCCTTAAAACCAATAGCCTCCAACTTTTCCGAACGCTTATCCAAAGCAACAACAGAAGGCTGATCCACCACAATCTTATCATTATGTATAATGACAGTATTTGCAGTACCCAAGTCCATCGCTATCTCTTGTGTCAACGAAAATATACCCATTTTTCTTAAAATTTGTAATTAGTAATTAATAGTTAGCAATGAAAGTCTCAATTATCAACAAGCTATTTTAACACCTAAACCGTTAATAACTAATAACCAATCATTAATCAGTATTCCATTTGCAAAGTTACAAAAAAACATGCAATAATGCAACAATTTATCACCCTATTTTTTTACACATTTTTTCAACAAAGGTATCTCACTCAAAGGCAAATCTTTCTTTACCACATAAACAACAAACACCACCAACAACCCAGTCCTATAAACCATTCTAAACCAAAAATTTGGAACCTCTATCACTACCCCAGCAATCCATAATGCCAATGTCAACACAACATACACTCCTATACTCTTCAACGGATACACTATCGCATAATAGCGCTGACCAATAAAATAACTCAACAACATCATAACAATATAACTAGCCAACGATGCAAAAGCACAAGCCCAATAACTATATTTCGGAATAAAAAGCACATTTATAACAAGCGTTATCACAAAACCAATCACCGAAAACCAAGCCCCAAAAATCGTCTTATCAATCAACTTATACCACAACGAAAGATTATAAACCACACCTTGCACCAAATAAGTAATCAATACAATTGGTATTACTCGAAGACCCTCACGATATTGTGGACCCAACACATACTGAAGCAAATCTAAATAAAAAACCATACCCAAAAAAATCAACAAAGCAGCAATAACATAATACTTCATCGCATCAGCATAACTCTCCTTACTATCCCTACTACCATGTTTCGAAAACACAAAAGGCTCATAAGCAAACCGAAAAGCATGAGTAAACATCATCATAATCATCGCAACCTTAAAACTCGCACCATAAATTCCCAATTGTTGCATACCCTCTTGTGGATCAGGATAAAGAACCGGAAATATTATCTTATCAATCGTTTGATTCATAATACCAGCTATACCAAATAACAACAAAGGCATACTATATCTCAACATCTTTTTCAACAAACTCCAATCAAAAGTATATCTCCCAACAAACACATAAGGCAACAAAGCAATCGTAACAACCGAAGTAGAAATTATATTCGACACAAAAATATACCCAACCCCATACGACGGATTATAAAACCAATCTATCAACTCTGGCTTCCAATCCATTATCATTGGACACCCAACCAAGAAAAACAAATTACACAAAATATTTACAAATATCATCATCAATTTCAACGCCGCAAAAGTCAACGAACGATTCTTATATCGCAAATAACTAAACGGAATACTACCAAACGCATCCATCGAAACAGTCACACCTAACATTGCAATAAACTCAGGATATGCCCCATAGCCCATTCCATTCGCTATCTGATGCCTAAATAAAACACATAACACAGCAAATATAGTCGACGTCACAGCCAACGAAGTCAACGTCGTACTATACACCCTATTCGTCTTCTTTTCATCCTCAATATCATTATTCACAAAACGAAAAAATCCCGTCTCCATCCCATAGGTCAATATGATAATAACCAACGCAGTCCAAGCATAAAGATTAGTCACAATCCCATACTCCGATGCATCGGCCAACACATAACTATACAAAGGCACCAAACACCAATTCAAAAACTTACCCACAATACTGCTCAATCCATAAATCGCAGTCTCCTTAGCCAACTGTTTCAATCCAGCCATAATTCAAAAAAAATATACTCTGTCTATAAATTTAAATTCTCAAATAAGCAAAAACCATAACCAAAAATAAAGTAATTTTCAGTCCTCACTCTTAATCACTAATTCAAATACACACCCTCATTGTGTATCACCTATCAATTCCACCATACACTCACCATCCTTTCACCATACCTTCTTCATAGGATAACCATACCTTCACCATACCCACTCTCAATATGTACTCAATCAAAAAGCGTCTGCTCCAAATCCCCTCTCATGCGACCAAGATGCTTATAAGCCAACTCCGTCACCTCACGACCACGAGGTGTTCTTTTTATGAAACCCTCTTTAATCAAGAATGGTTCATACACCTCTTCAATCGTGCCTGCATCCTCACTCATCGCCGTAGCAATCGTAGTCAATCCCACAGGGCCGCCCTTGAACTTATCAATCATCGTCAACAATATCTTATTGTCGATTTCATCCAATCCATAGCGGTCGATATTCAACGCCTCAAGCGCATAGCACGCTATCGTGCGGTCAATCCTACCACTACCCTTCACTTGCGCAAAATCACGCACACGGCGCAACAAAGCATTCGCAATACGAGGCGTACCCCTACTGCGACGCGCAATCTCCACCGCCGCTTCTCGCACAATAGGCACCTGCATAATCGCCGCCGAACGATTGATGATATTCACCAACACCTCATCATCGTAGTATTCAAAATGGCAATTTATACCAAAACGCGCACGCAACGGAGCTGTCAAAAGTCCACTACGCGTAGTAGCCCCAATCAACGTAAACGGCTCCAACTCTATCTGCACCGACCTTGCCGAAGGACCCTTATCAATCATAATATCAATCCTATAGTCCTCCATTGCCGAATACAAATACTCCTCCACCACCGGACTTAAACGATGTATCTCATCAATAAACAACACATCATTTCGCTCCAACGACGTAAGTAGTCCTGCCAAATCGCCCGGTTTATCAAGCACCGGACCCGACGTCAACTTAAACCCTACACCCAATTCATTGGCTATAATATTACTCAACGTAGTCTTACCCAAGCCCGGAGGTCCGTGCAACAATGTGTGGTCTAGACTCTCACCACGCATACGCGCCGCTTGAACAAAGATACTAAGGTTCTCAACCACTTTATCCTGTCCTGCAAAATCGTCAAACGACAACGGACGCAACGCCTTATCCAAATCACCCTCAGCCTCTCGCTTCGGATTATGTATATCAAATTCACTCATAATCAATTAATAATTAAGAATTAAGACCTTACTCCCTATTCCTTATTCCCTATTCCCTAATCGAAAGAAATATTTTCTCAATCGACCCATATTTCGCCACAAGCGCATCTTTCTCGCCCTGCTCAATCACATTACCCTTATTAATAACTATCACATCGTCACACACCTGTTCCACCTCTTGCATAATATGAGTAGAAAATATCACCAACCTATCACGCCCCAAATCCTTAATCAACTGACGAATTTCAATCAACTGATTAGGGTCGAGACCCGTAGTAGGTTCATCCAATATCAACACTCTCGGATTGTGTATAATCGCTGCCGCAATACCAACTCTCTGACGATACCCCTTCGACAACTGACCAATCTTCTTATTCGCCTCCACCGTCAACCCCGTGCGCTCAATCACCCCTTCAACAGTTTCTCTTCTCGCAACACCCTTCAAGCCATACACCTCTGCCACAAAGCTCAAATACTCACGCACATACATATCTAAATACAACGGATTATGCTCAGGCAAATATCCCACCAATCGCTTCGTTGCCACATCATCCACCGCCACTTGCTTACCATCAATCAACACCTCGCCCTCATCTGCAGCAATATAGCCCGTCACAATCTTCATAAGCGTAGACTTACCAGCACCATTCGGACCCAACAATCCTACGATTCTACCAGCATCAAACGTCTGATTTATAGCACACAACACTCGTTGCACACCATAACTTTTCGATATATTTTTTATTTCCAATAACATACTCTACATTGATATTATTATAACGTGCAAAGTTACTAAAAAATTTCAAATTTCAAATTTCAAATTTCAACTTTTTTTCGTAACTTTGCACTCCGTATGAAAAGAAGACAACAAACACATATCTTAACACTCATCATTGCAATGTTCATCGGCATTGCAACCACCTCTGTTGTCTCTATCTTCACTACCGAATACGCCAAAGTTGTATGCCAAACTATAGAAAATAGCGAACAGCAAGAAGAACAAAAACCACTATTTTCTAAACTATCGGCACTCAACATACAAATCACAGCAAACAATAGCAAACTGCCGACCTTCACAACTCAAACTTTGGCAAAACGAGTATCGACACAGTCGACACCAAACAACCAACTCATATTAGCAAATAATATAATACACAACATCTTACACGAGAACAACTGTAGCCATATTCTATCTTACAGTCATCGTCCTCCACTGTATTATATCTTTGCACTACATCGCATGCGGAATTAGCCTCCGCCCTCTCCCCTAAATAAAACACACACATTTTTTTATGTCTGACAAGTCCGACTTGTCCGACCCGTCAGACTTATATACTAACACTAACAAAAAAACAAAATGAAAAATAATAATATTCCAGAAAACCTCCTCGAAGGGCTCAACATTACCGAAAAACGCAATAGCGCATCAATCGTCAAAGCACTTGTTTATCTCGTAGTTGCAGTGGTAGCAACTTGCTCACTCGTCTTCATCAAAGATAGCAAATCATCAATCTATATGCTTATGGGTATCGTGGCAGCATTTGGCTACATTATGGCAGTATGCGTTCTAATCTTCGCTCATAAAGATATTCTCTGCGAAGGCAAACGCCTCAATGGCTACACACTCTATTTCGACACAGCAAATGCTAACGTTGAAAAAGCTATTGCATCAAAAGACGCCAAAGCATTGAAAAACTACAAAAATGAAAGCGAAAATGGTCTTAAACTCGAATTGGCTTACTCAGACGACCACAGCATCGCACGCTATCGTCTCTATCGTTACATTCCATTCGAATTCCAACCAGATAGCGAAATCATCGAGCTCAATGCCGAACAAGTTAAAGTGTTAACACAACTTTAATACACAAAACAAATAAAAGCACGGAAGCCACATTTTTCATAATCAAAAAGTTTAAAGTTAAAAGTTTCCACCGGCTTCCGTGCTTTACAATAACAATAGGCTAACCCTATAAGGTTAGCCTATTGTATTTATATAATCTTTTGATTCATAATCACTCAAAAGGTTGGCGCCAGTCGCAGCCTTCGCGCCAGAGGGAGCAGCCATAGGCAGTGCGCCCTTTGATAATCACGCCTTTGCCACATTTAGGGCATGGAGCACCTTCGGTGACAACAGGTGGTTTAGGCGTAGATTTTGTAGCCTTTGGTTTTGAAGCTTTTGGCTTTGAAGCTTTTGGCTTTGAGGGTTGCTTCTTAGGTTGCTCTTGTACTTCAGTAACGATGCGTTGAGTAGGATTTTGACGCATCACCTCAGTGACAACATTAGAGACCATAGCCTTGAGTTCGTTGATAAACTGAGTTGCTTGATAGGCACCACGCTCTATATCACGGAGTTTCTTCTCCCACTGTCCTGTGAGTTCTGCCGATTTAAGCAATTCGAATTGGATAGTGGCGATAAGATCAATACCAGTTTGAGTAGGCACAAGCGATTTGCGCTCTTTGCGAATATAATTGCGTTTGAACAAGGTCTCGATTATCGCCGCACGCGTAGATGGTCGGCCAATGCCGTTTTCTTTCATCGCATCACGGAGCTCCTCATTATCAACGAGTTTACCTGCCGTTTCCATTGCACGAAGGAGAGTTGCCTCGGTGTATTGCTTTGGAGGTGTGGTTTGCTTTTGCGCTAAATCGGGAGTATGAAGACCTCGTTCGCCCTTAACGAATTGAGGCAACACTCTTCCCTCATCATCATCTTTTTCATCAGTTAAATCAATAGCCCCTACTCCTTGCTCCTTATTCCCTACTCCATATTCAAATACTGCGCGCCATCCGGGCTCAAGGATGCGCTTGCCGGTGACTTTGAACTCTACGCCATTGACATCGCCCATGACGGTGGTGGTAGAGATCTTACATTCGGGATAGAAATTGGCTATAAAATGGCGCACAACGAGGTCGTAAACCTTGCGCTCGGACTCGGTCATTGCGGCATTATTGTACCCAGTAGGAATAATGGCGTGGTGGTCGGTGACTTTGGCATTGTCGAACACCTTTTTCGACTTAGGTAACTTATTGAGATTAAGTGCCGCCACCAATGGTTCGTAGCCTTTCAAGCCACGCAAAGTGGCAGGCATTTTGGGATATAAATCTTCACTCAAAAAGGTGGTATCAACACGCGGATAGGTGGTGAGTTTCTTTTCGTAGAGCGATTGAATAAGCTTGAGAGTTTCGTCGGCCGAGAAAGAGAATTTTTTGTTACACTCGACTTGCAACGAGGTGAGGTCGAATAGTTTAGGTGCCGATTCTGTACCTTTTTTCTCGGTCACGGATGTAACTTCGAATTCGTGACCTTCGATTTTTTTTAGAGCTTCGCGCGCCTCATCTTCGGACTTGTATTTGCCTTTGGTACTTGAAAAAGTGACGTCGCGATAGAGGGTTTTGAGTTCCCAATAAGGCTCGGGGATGAAGTTCTTTATCTCGTTGTAGCGATTGACGATGAGCGCCAAAGTGGGAGTTTGAACTCGACCAATAGATAGGACTTGACGATTGCCACCATATTTGAGCGTATAGATGCGTGTGGCGTCCATGCCAAGCAACCAGTCGCCTATGGCACGCGCAAGACCAGCCTCGTAGAGTGGCTGAAAATCAGAGGCATCTTTGAGAGCCTTGAATCCATCGCGGATAGCCTCCTCGGTGAGCGAAGATATCCAAAGACGCTTGACGGGGCATTTGCAAAGTGCTTTTTGCATGACCCAACGCTGTATCAATTCGCCCTCTTGGCCGGCATCACCACAGTTGATGACTTCGGTGGCGTTTGCCATAAGGCTTTGGATGACGGCGAATTGCTTTTTGTAATTGTCGATATCAATTAGTTTAATGCCAAAACGAGCGGGGATGATAGGCAGAGAGCTATAGTTCCACCCCTTCCACTCGGGGAGGTAGTCGTGAGGCTCTTTGAGCGTACAGAGGTGACCATAGGTCCATGTAACTTGATAGCCATTGCCCTCAAGGTATCCATCTTTCTTTGTATTTGCACCAAGTATGGCGGCGATTTCGCGCGCTACGCTTGGCTTTTCGGCTATGCAGAGTTTCATGTTTATTTTAGTGTTTTTTGAGATGTTTTTAAAAGTGAATACACAATGAGAGTGTGTATTTTTTAAGTAAGGTACACCTTGCTTGCAGGTTGCTGTATAGTATATTTAAAATTGCTGTTTGATTTTTGAGAATACACACTGAGAGTGTGTATTATTTTTTGAGCTGGATATTGACCGATTCTTCGTGGATGAGTTGATAGATTTGTTTGACTAAATGTTCTGACAAACCTAACTGCTCGGCTAATTCGAGGCGATTTTGAATCACATCGTTATAGCGTCCAGTTTGTACGATTGGCATATTGTGTTTGTGCTTGTAGTCGCCTATTTCGCGCGAGACTTGCATACGTTTTGCCAATATTTCAATCAACATAGTGTCTAACGAGTCGATTTGGCTACGCAACTCTGATAATTCGTTGTTTCGGTCGACACGCTCGTGCACGACAAGTGTGTTTAATAGAGTTTTTAATTGCTCGGGGGGCAATTGCTGAGGAGCATCGCTCCAGGCCTCATCGGGCGAACAATGGCACTCGATCATCAATCCATCGAAATCGAGATCGAGCGCTTTTTGAGATAAAGGCGCCACCAAATCACGATTGCCAGATATGTGAGATGGGTCGCATATCAATGGGAGTTTAGGCATCTGGCGTTTTAACTCTATCGGGAGATACCATTGTGGGTCGTTGCGATATATGAATTGAGGGTTGAGTGCTGAAAATTGAGAATTATATGTAGAAAAGCCACGATGAACAGCTATGATTCGTTGCACGCCTGCTTGTTGGAAGCGTTTTATTGCACCAATCCAAAGATTGACATCGGGGTTCATTGGGTTTTTTATCAACACAAGAATCTCTCTGTTGCCATTCAGTGCATCGGCAATCTCTTGCACGGCAAATGGGTTTGTGGTAGTACGCGCGCCAATCCACACAAAATCTAATCCTGCTGCCACTGCCAATCGAGCATGCTCGGCATTGGCAATCTCGGTGCCAACAGCCATGCCTGTGTTGATTTTAGCCTGACGCAACCATTGCAAACCTATTTCGCCAACGCCTTCGAAAGAGCCGGGTTGAGTGCGTGGTTTCCAAAGTCCTGCACGAAAATATTTCACTCCGAGAGAAGCCAATGCCTTAGCTGTAGACATAACTTGCTGCTCAGTTTCGGCAGCACATGGACCTGCAATAATTAATTGACAATTCATAATTCAGGATTCATAATTAAACCGACAATATAAGATTATTATCTGATGGTTTAGATAACTCTTGCAAAGTTACAAAAAAAAAATGAGAACCGAAACGATTTCCAGTTCTCACTCCAATTTATTTTGGGATATTATCTTACAAACTTGCCTGATGCAATAACATTATTATCATAAACAAATGTGTAGATATAGATTTGACGATTGTTTGGTAAATATATTATGGTACCGCCATTATGCTCAAGACGAATATCGTTGTTAGGGTCTACAAGTCCAACATTTTCAGTCATCACTCGTGTGCCATCAGCAGTATAAATCATAAGTTTAACATTATCACGCAATGAAGAAGCTTTGAAGTATCCATCTCCCAATACAGTCCAAGTTACATCATCATAAGAAGGTTTGTCTCCTGGATTACGATCTGTTGTAACAAAGTTAATGATATATGTACCTAACGAACCATCTTCGGCTTCGACATAAATATATGTTGGTTCATCAACACTACCATATGTTATATCAACTACCTGCGAATCTTCAGCTTTAACATAATCCACTTCAGGAACAATTGCTCCTGGGAATAACATATATGTATATTCGTTTTTGGTAGGAGCAAAATTAGCAAGAGAAACATTAGAAACTTTTAAGTCTTTCAACAAAGTATTATTACTTAAAAGAATTTCGAATCTAATTGTATAAACATTCATAGCTACACCATCTTCGGCAGTAACCAATACGGCAATCGAAGTTGGCAATTCTTGCAAAATTTCAACTGTTTGAGTTGCTAATACACGTTCGAATAAAACATCGTCTTTTGTTGGAAGAGATGCTGTGTCTGTTCCTATTGGGAATGTAACAACATATTCAAACTCAATAGAATCGAAATCTATAGCCACGGGTTTATCCTTAAGTGCAAGAGATTTGAGATAAGCATTATCACTCTTACGAACATCGAAATACAATTCGTAATCAGTAACGTTATATTCATTGGCTGATGTAACGGTAATAATAGTTTTTCCGCGCACCGAATCTCCTACCATAACAATAGATGCATAATCGGCAACTTGCCCTTCCCAAGTAATTTCAGGTAACATCTCTGTTCCATAAGGGAAAACAATATTATAAATAAACTCTTCGCTACTAAATGATTTATCTGATTCAAATGAACGTGCATATTTTGTCAAAGGTTCTTCTCCAATAAAGATATTTGCAAGCAATGCATTATCACTCTTAACAATTCTAAACGATACTTTATAGATTGATTTATCAATTCCATTATCTGCAGTGACATCAAAGAATGCAGTATCAGTAACCGAAATAGCAGGTTGATATTTTATTGTTTGTCCCAATTCACCTAGATCATAAGTAAGCATTGAAGGGGTAACAGATCCGTATGGCAATTCTATAACATACTCAAAGATTTCAGGATCGAATTCAGGCAATACAACTCCATTATTATAAATAGCATTCAAGAATGAATTGGCTGATTTCTCAATTTCAAAATTGATCATATAAGTTCTGACATCACCATTTTCGGCAGAAACTACAATAATACAATTAAGAGCATCTTTAATAAAATCTATTTTTTGATATGTATCTCCAGCTTCAGCCTCGATAGATGGTAATTCTGTTGTTCCATAAGGCAATGTGATTGTGTAATCCATTTTGAGCGAATTGAAATCAACAATAGGAACTCCTCCAACATATATAGCTTTAAGCGTATCAATATCTGATAATAGACGATTAAACGATACATAATATGTATTACTATAAGTCGGATCTTGCGCTACAACTTTAATTTCTGCAACATCTTTGATTGTTGTTGGTTCGAAATAATGAACAGTTTGCACCTCTTCTGATTTAGAGAAAGAAATATATGGAACTGCTTCTGTACCTACAGGAAGATCTACCACATATGTAAATTTATCTGGAGTAAATCCACTAATCACCACACCATCAACTTCGATAGATGCAAGTGTAGCATTTTTAGACATTACTTTTTCAAAACGTATAATATATTCATAATACAATCCTACGCGTTGTGGAACAACTTTAAGAACCACTGTGCCATCTTCACGAATAATGCGAGTTACGGTTTGATATTCATCTCCAGTTTCCCAAGTTACAAGAGGATTTTCTTTCTCCATAGGCAATACAATCGTATAATCACGCACATCAGCAACAAAACCATTCAATGGATCACCATCAAGATAAATCATATTCAATTTATTATTTTCAGATAACAACAAATTATAGTGGATACGATAATCACGTTTCGTCACACCATCAGGAGCAGTAACTGAAATCACAGTAGTACCATTCAAACCACCAGAAGTAATAGAAATACTTTGTCCATCAGTACCAGCTACAACTTTAAGCATAGGTTCTACTAAAGTTCCGACAGGAAGATCGAAGAAATAGTCATAAATCGTAGGTATAAAACCTTCGAGAGGTTGTCCATTACTCAAAATAGACTCAATATTAGTTTCATCAGAAAGCAACCATTCAATATCAATATGATACGTTTCAGACGAACCATCTTCGGCAGTTACAACTACATTAATACTATCCTCATACTCTTTAGAGACCACAGTTTGAAATGCATCGGCGGTTTGCCAACTTATGTTTGGTAAGTCTTCTCCTTTAGGCAATTTTATAGTGTAGAAATAGCGTTTTGGTTGGAAATTATCGATTGTTTTATAATTCAAACGCAAATCATTTAAACGGACATTTGAAGAGAGTTCTGGAGAGAACTTCAATGTATAGGTAGTCTCTACCCCTGCTTCAGATGTAACAGTAATATAAGAATCGCCATCAATACCACCATTTTCAATCTCAATAGTTTGTCCATATTCACCAGCAGTGGCAGTAATATTAGGCATTACAGGTTGTTCCATCTTTGGAGATGCACTATGTAATTTGATATTATATTCTTTCACATCAGCCATATATACCGATGAAGAAGTATAACCATTACCATTTTCGCGCATTGCTACTCCATTAAAGAATATACCACTAAGAGCAGTAGATGTCTCTTTTGGAGTTACCATACGCACCAAAGTAGTTACTTTTGCCTTATTCTCACTTACAGCATCAAACGCAAATACACGCTCTGTATTTTCGTTTACAGAATAAGAAACAGAGATAGAAGCACCTTCATCAAATACTTTAGCAGACACATGAGGAAACTCATTGCGAGCTGTCTCTACAGGATAGTCGGTCAATGCAGGAGTAAAGCCTTCTATAGTGCGATAGTCGAATGTAAGCGATTCAAGAGTAGCATCAGCACTAAGTTGTGCATCATAAATAATACTATATGTATTTTCAACCGAAGCATCTGCGCTCTTAACTTTCAAAAGAATACTATCAGGAGTAATTACGTGAGTAATAACATCAGTTGACAATACTTTTTCATAGTAAAGCGATGTTAATGGTTCTTTATCGGCATCATGAGTATAGCTATAATTATCAGCCACAAAACCAACCAATTGATAGCCATTTATGTCGATAGTTGAAAATTGCGCAGTTGATACAACATTTGGACGCGCGAAATTGATTGTATAAACACCTTTCGATGTACCATTTTGTGCTGTAACAGTCAAAGTAGCAACATTATTATTAACTACAACATCTACCAACTGACCTTCTGATGTCTTTTCAAAATAGATATATGGTGCAACAGCATCGGCTGTCATATCTACATTATATGTAGTCGTTGCTGCATCAAATGCGAGAGTATGACCATCTAATGAAATATTAGCCAAAGTAGTTACATCATCTTTTGCTTCTACAAGATTAATTGTATATACTTGCTCTTCGCCATTTTCTGCTTTTACAGTAATCAAGAATTGAGAGTTGCCATTGAAAGCATAAGAGATTGTTTGA
>JAZRCE010000138.1:0-4936 GCA_045635445.1 Candidatus Aphodosoma sp. | reverse complement strand
AACACTACTAAACTTAGCCGTATTTGTGTTGAGTGTCAAAGAAATTGCTTTTGGCAAACTATAAAGACGCATACCAGAATTTAACTGAATATATGGATTACGTTGCACTGAATATGAGAAAGTAAGTTTAGCATTATCAGTCTCAGTAGCCGGAATAAGAGTTGTATTCCATTTAGATGATGCAGCTTTAATTTCAAATTCTGACATTGCAATAGGCATCTTTGGCTCGTTGATTTCAGATACGACAAGAAGACTATCCTCTTTACCATCTAATTCACAACGAACAACGGTACGACCATTTTGCAAACCATTCAACACGCCATTTTCGTCAATAGCCACAATTGTTGGGTCGTCAATACTCCATGTGAGAGCAGCTGGATTAACCAACATATCTCCACTCAACACCTCGATAGCATAATCAATATCTTGGTCGACAATCACAGAGTCGAGACGAACAGTCACCTCTGCAGCAATGACTTGCAATGGTGCAGTATAAGTAACATCGCCTACAGTAACGGTCAAATTACCACTTGCAACCGACGATGCAGCAGTGAAAACTTTACCTTCACACACGCCAATATTGTCATCACACGAAAGAGCAAAATCTTGCACATCGCCATCCAACAAAGCACCATATTGATTATATGCCATAATGCGAGGTTGGTAACTTGCAAAAGTAGGCACCTCGAGTTTATGATTATGGAAACGCAAATAGGCAATTGTGCTATCAACAGGAGCAGTAGAGACCAACATCCATCCATTACCAACAGAGCGCTCATTGCCGTCAGAAGGCACATTAACAATAGCGTGATTTACAACCATCTCTGCCGAACCACCACCATCAAGACCCACAATATTGTATGCACCTATATTCTCTAAGATACCACAAACCTGAGTAGTTGTAAGACCAGGCGAACCACCAGCACCTTTTCCGTCGCAAACAAAAAGATACAACCAACGGCCATCTTCCGATGCCCCAATTGCAGTACGTGGATAAGGAGATGAATTATAGGTGTCGCCCGTATTGCGTTCGGTCAACTCTCCATTTTGGAGAATCATTGCATTACCACCAATAAGTTGCTCTACTAATGGTTGCGATGCATCGGGACGGAAAAGAGCCATCTCCACCTCAATCTCTTGACCTACAGAAAGCTGATCAAGGAAAGTAGCAGCAGCACGCACACCAGAGAGAACAGTTTCGTCGGCAGCAATAGGTTCGCCACCATCAATATTTTTCACAATACGACGCACTTTAACCTTTGTGCGTTTATTCAAACCCCATTTTTCGCCAGGCATAAGTTCGACCACCACCT
Source organism: Candidatus Aphodosoma sp. (assembly GCA_045635445.1). Taxonomy (GTDB): domain Bacteria; phylum Bacteroidota; class Bacteroidia; order Bacteroidales; family Paludibacteraceae; genus Aphodosoma. The sequence continues at coordinate 3,623 of JAZRCE010000138.1, read as the reverse complement.
CGGTGCGCTCCATCTTATCGAAGCCTGCATGATTTTCGTAAGGTCGAGTTTTCTCACCAGCAAAACGATTATAAAGAGTCAAATCGGAAGTTTCCCACGCTTGATTTACACGATTGAAATGATAAGTATTTGTTTCGTCAATAATCACGCGAGCCTCAAACTTCATATAATCCATCACAGGCTTCTTGTTGACATCCATAGTGGCATATGCCCAAAACCAAGATTCGTTGGATGGAGCAACTTGTACCTCTCCATTCTGAATACTACCACCACGAGGCATACCAAGTGGATATTCGTAATTAGCCGAAACATTGAAAAAGTCGCCATTCACACCACAATAGGCATCGTGACCAGGTTGAGTATGACGATTACAAGCCGAAGTTACTAATTCAGTCCCTGCAATACAATCTTTACCTAAAAAAGTTTCAATCTCGGTATATTGATTCTCAAGGTCGATTGTCAAGACGTGAATAGCTTGTGAAATAGCAGGCAACTTAGCATAACAATACATAGTGCCAGGACCTACTTGTTTATACTCGATAGTATCAACTTGATATAGGGTGCCATATATGTCCATCATCCCCTGCGCCGAAAGATAACACAAAGAGGATAAAGCACAAACAAAAACGACCAAAAACTTTTTCATAATATAATAGATTTTGAAAAAAACACTATAGTGTCACTATTTAATAATCACTTTGCACGAAGCCGAAGCACTTTTCACAATATATGTCCCTGCAGGCAAAACAGATGCATCAATTGTACATTTTGCATTATGCATTGTGAATTGACCCAAGCATTGTCCCTCTAAATTATAGATACAAACCTCTTCTCCTTCGACACCTTCAACCACAATATAATCTGTAGCTGGGTTTGGATACACCATTAGTTGATTAGCACGTGTAATATCTTCGATTTCTACAATAAAATCTTCATCATAAATCAATTGGAGTTTCATAATATCAACAACGTGATCCATCTTTTCGATTTCAGTGCTAATATTAAATTTAATATATTCAAGCACCAAAGGATAAATTGCTATATCATTAGGTGTTGCCAATACATCTGCAAAATTCAATGTCATAGTTTGCTCTTGAGCATCTTTAATATCAGCGAGTTCGATATAAGTAGCAAGTGGTTCGTTGTTGGCTTTTACGGCAAACATTACACTACTAAATTTAGCTGTATTAGGATTGAATGTAAAAGATATAGCTTTTGGCAAACTATAAAGACGCATATCGGTTGTAAGTTGGATGTATGGATTGCGTTGAACCGAATATGAGAAAGTGAGTTTAGCATTATCAGTAGCAGTAGCAGGCACAAGGGTTGTATTCCATTTTGTTGAAGCTGCTTTAACTTCCCAAGTTGCGACATCGGCTTCAGACAATAGCATTGTGCCTACGTTGCTTTCAGGGATTTCTACGATAACTTTCAAAGTATCTTTAGAGTCGCCTAATTGACCAAATACAAGAGTTGAACCATTGGCAACACCAGTCAACACGCCATCGACAACACTACAAATTGTAGGGTCTTCGACAGTCCAAGTCAATGCTTTTGGTTGAATAAGCTGAGTGTTGATACCAATGATAGATTGCACCTCGATAGGATACTCGCGCACATTATCAATCAAGACAGAATCGAGACGAATAGCAATCTCTGCCTCGTTGTTTTTAATAACATATACTTTTGTTGTTGCGCCTTGATAAGAGATTGTGAGATAACCATTCTCGGTGCCTGACGCTACGAGTTCGCCATTTTCGATATGACCAAGCGAAGCATCGCAAGAGAGTTCGAAGCCTTGCACATCGGTATTGATTAATGCTCCATATTGGTTGTAACCAAATACGTGAGGAGTATATGTGCCATAAACTGGTAATTTGATATGACCAATGTTGGCAGAAATAGCAGTCACCACATTGTCGGCAGGAGCATTGTTGACCACAAACATACCATTAGAGACAGCACGTTCGTGACCATCGCTACAAGTGTTCATTGGGCCAAATGGGTCGATATACATAGAAGAAGAGCCTCCACCATCGAGATTGATAGCAGTGTAGGCACCAGCCGATTGCATAATTTCGGCAAGAGCTTTTGTGTTGCAACCCATAGAGGTGCCACGACCATCAACGATACAATAAATAATAGAGTCGCCAGTTTGGCTGAATCCCCAACCTGTGCGAGGGTGAAGTTCGTCCCAAATTTCGTTAGTCTCTACTTTACCATCTTTAAGCATCAAAGCACGAGGGTCGCCACCTACACAGTTGGCAATTGCCACAGGGGCATCGTCCATAGTTGTATTAAGAGCCAATGTGATAGTATCGCCTACAGCAATAGATTGAAGAGCAGTGGCCATAGTGCCGTGACCCGATAAGACAGCACCATTTTGAGGGATTGCTGCACCTACTTGATAAGCACGATATTCAGTAGCAACGACTTTAATCTCGCGATTCATACCCCAAGATTCACCTTCGGCAAGCGCAACAACAACCTCTACGCCATGCTCGTTGACGCGAGTGTATTTGCCTTGCAAATCGTTGTAAAGGACTAATTGATTTTCGAGACGATTATAGTTTACATGGTTAATTTTCAATGTATCGCCATTATGAGTTGCAGAGCCATTGAAACGGAATTGACCGGCAAAAGGAGTTCCGTCTTCGGCATAAGCAGCCACGGGACGATTGTTGTTTGGAGTGAAAGCCAACTGATTGTCGCACACACACGCACCTGTAGGCAAACCTACGTCGCCTTGAGTTACGTAGAAGTCGCCATTATGGCCAGCAAAAACGTGACGACCTTCGGTGCTATGGCGTTTAGCCACAGTGGAAATACATTCGCCACCAAGAATAGAGTCGCGACCGACAGCCGCTTCGAAAGATATATATTTATTAGTGCGATCGACAAGTGTTTGATAGACGTGAAGCACTTTGCCATCGGCACGAGTAAATGTCATAGCTATGTATTTGGTGCTAGGACCAATAGGGTAAACTGCGGTGGTATCGACCGAAAATGACACACCATTTAATAGAATATTATCAACAGCACATAAATTAATGCACAATGCACAATGCATAATGCACAATAAAGAAATGATTTTTGTTTTCATAAGACTAGTGGATCTAGGGATTCTAGTGATTTTAGTAAACTAGATAATCTAGCAGAACTAGAGAAATTATAAAGAAATAAAGGGTAGGTGGAATTCCACCCACCCTTTATATATAAAAGAATGATAAATATTATTTAATCATGATTTTTGCAACGCCTTCAGCAGTGCGAACGATGTAAGCACCAGCAGTAAGGTTACCGTTGAGAGCAGTTACGTTTTGACCAGTAACTGTGAAGATGCCTTCGATTTGAGCTGTAGCAGCGATTGTGTTGTTTTCAACCCAAACATTGTTGTCGATTGCAACATTTTCAACAGCTACGCGACCTTTTTCAGCGATTGACAATGTGTAAGCACCGTAACCGTTTTCAGAAGTAAATGCATAGATTTCAACAGCTGTACCTTCTTCGTTTGGTTGAGCAAATGAAGTAGCAACGCGTTGTGGGTTAGAAACGTTACCCATACCAGCCATTGGGAATTCATACAATTGAGTCATATCTTTGAATGCGCGATATTCGTCAGC
>JAZRCE010000137.1:0-8437 GCA_045635445.1 Candidatus Aphodosoma sp. | reverse complement strand
TCAAAAGCGTAATATCGCCTTCAAATTCGCTACGTGTTTTTTGTAGTTGCACTGCACTTTCTTCTACTTCAAGTCCATAAAGCGACTTCACCGCAGCAACCACAGCTTGTGATAATTTACTTTCAATCATAATTTTATACTGTTTTAATATATTATTATTATCCGTAATATTATTTTGTGTAAAAGTCCTCAACGAGGGTAATTACGCTTAACCGCTGGTGACTGAAGGGAACCTGCGGTTCAAAAGCTCTCTCTCTCTTTATCGTCCCCAAAGGGGGCGAATTATATGATTAATTATGTGTGTCTGTGTAATTTGTGGGAGATAAAATTATATCGAAGTTAGAAACCAATGTTTAAGATAGTTATCGCCGACACCACCGAAATCACCACCCACAATATCACTCCCAACAAAATCGGACGCGCACCCACTTGTTTCAAACTTGCCCACGACAATCCCGAACCTATCAAAAACAAGGTGTAAATCATCCCATATCGAGCAATACCAACCGTCTTCTCATACAACTCAGTCCCTTGTGGTACATATGTTGCAATCACCATTGCAATCACATAAAGAAATATAAACCAAGGTATTGCAATCTTACCCTTGCCTCCTTCTTCTTTGTTATGTTTGTTGTAAACAACTGATATAAGCAATGTTAATGGTATAATCCACAGCGCACGAATCAATTTCGTAGTAGTTGCAATCTGCAATGCCAATTCGCTTCTCTCTGCCGCTGCTCCCACTACCGACGATGTATCGTGTATCGCAATCGCACACCAATATCCGAACTCTGTATCGTTCATCCCCAACCAGTTGCCTAGTATGGGAAATATAAATAACGCAATGGCATTCAACGCAAAAACTGTCCCCAATGCCACGGTCATATCATTGTCTTTTGCTTTAATCACAGGCGCAATTGCCGCAATCGCACTACCGCCACATATTGCCGTACCGCCCGACACCAATGTGCGTGTACCTATATTCACTTTCAACAACTTACCAATCCACAATCCCAATCCCATTGTCAGTGCAATCGAGAATATAGTGAACACAACCCCCGTTTTCCCAGCCTCCATCGCCTCGGTCAAATTCATCCCAAAGCCTAATCCCACTACCGATGCTTGCAACAATATTTTAGTGAACGCTTTATTGTGTTGAATAAATGGATTGCCTATTGTAAATGCCACAATCAGACCACTTAATAACGCAGTTGCAGGAGTCAAAAATGGCACTAGAAACAACAAAATAATAAAAATAGTCTCACGACTCTTTTGTGTTAATTTGAGCATAAATAGATTTTGTTTTGTATAGTGTAAAATAAAATGCAAAGTTACTAAAAAAAACTGAAAAAATCCACCGAAAATAATTAAAAAATAATTCTATATTCTGCTTTGCGAATTGTGCTTTTTTTATTACCTTTGTAGTTACGAAAAATTTTAAGAATATGAAACCACAACAGCAAGTAAATATCAAAAATAAACGTGCAAGTTTCGACTATGAATTGGTCGAACGATTCATAGCTGGGTTAGTGTTGTATGGTACTGAAATTAAGTCTATTAGAGAGGGTAAGGCCAGTCTTGTTGATACCTATTGCCAGTTCTCTAATGGTGAACTTTGGGTGCGCAATATGCAAATTTCCGCCTACCGACTTGGTTACTACTATAACCATGATGTCAAGCGCGAACGCAAACTTTTGCTCCACAAACGCGAACTTCGTAAACTTGAAAAAGCTACAAAAGAGACGGGCTACACCATCGTGCCTACTAAACTTTTTACTAACGAAAAGGGATTTGCCAAACTCGAAATTGCCCTCGCTCGTGGTAAAAAGGCTTACGACAAACGCGAAACTCTCAAAGAAAAAGAAGACCGTCGCGACATGGATCGGGCTATGAAATTCTAAACCGAAAAATACACACTGTCATTGTGTATTCGCTTTTAAAATTTCCAAAATTTAAATATACTATACAGCAACCTGCGAGCAACCTTCTCTTTACCTTAAAAATACACACTCTCATTGTGTGTTACCTCTTGAAATCATGAAAAAAATCGCTCTATTTTTCTCTCTTATATTCTTCGCAATTCAACTCGTTGCGCAAGAAAATTATCTCTATGGTTCGTTTTCTCATAATGGCAACACTTTGCCATATCGTTATATCGAACCTCAAAATATAAAGTCTAATAAAAAGTATCCTGTTGTACTTTTCCTTCATGGGGCTGGCGAGCGTGGCACCGACAACGAAGCTCAACTTCTTCATTGTTCCGGCCAATTCCTCAACCCTGATGTCCGCGACCGTTATCCTGCTTACGTCTTTTTCCCTCAAGCCCCTCAAGGTGCTTTTTGGTCTATCCCCGACCGTCTCACCGAGCTTTCTCAAGCTATGTTTGCTGCTGTTGGCGAACCTAGTTGGCAACTTCAAACCCTTAAGGCTATGGTCGATTCTATCGCTCAGCTCCCTAATGTAGACCCTAAAAGAATCTACATCATGGGCATCTCTATGGGCGCAATGGCAACCTACGAACTCTGTTGGCGCTATCCTCACCTTTTTGCTGCAGCTGTTCCTATTTGTGGCGGTGCCGACATCAATCGCTTGGCCAATGCTGCTTGCATCCCTTGGCGCATCTATCATGGCGATGCCGACAAGGTTGTGCCCGTAACATTCTCTCGCACTGCATATCGCACTCTCAAAAACGCAGGCGCCAAAATCATATATCGCGAGTTCGCTGGATGCACCCACAACTCTTGGAGTCCCGCATTCAACGACCCCGACCTATTCCCTTGGCTCTTTAAACAAAAACAAACAAAATAAATTCTTATTCTTATTGTTATGCGAAAAACCATATTCTTCTTATTGCTTTTTATTCCGACTTTTCTTTTTGCCGATATTATTTCGGGCTATGTCCTAGGCGAAGATGGCGACCCTATCCCATATGCTTCGGTCTATGTTAAAACCAATCCCCAATTGGGTACGATGACCGATTCTTTGGGCTATTATTCTATCAATATCAATCCATCAACCGACTATTCCGACCATCTCATCATCTCTTTCATTGGTTATCGAACAGAGGAGTTATCAATTGCTTCTCTTCAAGTTTCTCAATCTCACCAAACAATCCTTGTCGAGCAACCTATCATGCTCGAAGGAGCTACTGTAAAGGCTAAGATATCTCGCAAAGAGAGTCGCAAAATCAAGAAGGATGCTCTCGCTAAGTTTATTGCTCAAATGCGGGCAGATTTCCCCGCGCGTACCGTTGTATATCCTATCTTTTCTATGTACAATGGTTCGCAAGACAATCGCCAACTCATACATCATGAAATTGTTGGAGAAATAACAGAACTTCCTTTGAAAAAAACAAATGGCGCAGATTCGATGCGTTTAGTTGTTAAATCGGTTAAGAGTTACAATACAGAAGAGGTAAAAGCTGGGTATGAAAAATTTAATGAATTAGCCGACGATCGTCTAAACGGAAAGAAGAAAAATAGAAGAAAAAATAAACAAAATATATATCCAAAAAGAGATTTAGAGGAGCAGTCTCTTGCTATGCACCGATTTCTTTGGGGAGGACAAATCTATTCTCTTGTTGAGGCTTTGAATGACGAAAAAATATCAAAGTGGGATTATACTATGGTCGATGATTATGCTGTGCTCACTTATTCCGAAGAAACTAATTTTTTGGGTATATTCAAAGGCGAACTACAATTTCATTTCTATGTAGATCCAATTACATTCAAAATTCATAAAGCTGTTCAAAGTCTTGTTGGTGAAATACATATACCTTTTGGTTATAAACTCCGTTCTGATGAATTAGAATTTATAAATGCCTTACAATTTGGACAAGAACGAATAGAACAATATAGGGTACGTCACGCTTATATTGATGTAAAACGCAATGTTATTTTTAGTCGGCAAGGTAAAACTGTGATAGTTCGTGAAAAAAATCTTGAGGTAAAAGGTACTCTAATCGACAATAAAAAGAAAAAACTAACCTATAGTGCCGAGGCAAAGGCTATTGTTTCTGGTTCTCCAAAGATAACAAAAAAATAATTTATTATTCGTATAATTATTTATTTATCAATTTAATATGTTTTCTTTTGTATTTTCAATCTTATTGCTCATATTAGGCTATATTGTATATGGTCGTGTTGTGGCTCGTATATTTGGAGCCGATTCTAATCGCACTACGCCTGCTATAGCTAATCCCGATGGTGTCGACTATGTCGCTATGCCTTGGTGGAAAATATTTCTTATCCAATTTCTCAATATTGCCGGACTTGGACCTATCTTTGGTGCTATTATGGGCGTAATGTTTGGCCCTTCTGCTTTTCTTTGGATTGTCTTTGGTTCTATTTTTGGCGGAGCTGTCCACGACTATCTTTCTGGCATGCTCTCTCTTCGTCGCAATGGTGCATCGTTGCCCGAACTTGTTGGCGAACAGTTAGGCTCTGGAGTTAAACAGTTCATGCGCGCTTTTTCGCTTATCCTTATGGTGCTTGTAGGTGCTGTATTTGTTAGTGGTCCTGCTGGGTTGCTTGCTGGAATGGTGCAATCTATTTCTGTTACTTGGTGGATTGTTATTATTTTTGTTTATTATATGCTTGCCACTCTTTTGCCTATCGATAAGCTTATTGGCAAAATATATCCTCTCTTTGGATTTGCTTTGCTTTTCATGGCTGTGGGAATTTTAATCTCTCTATTCATAAATAATGCACCAATCCCTGAAATAACATCAGGCCTTGCCTCTCAGCATCCTCAAGGTTATTCTATTTTTCCAATGATGTTTGTATCTATTGCTTGTGGTGCAGTATCAGGTTTTCATGCTACTCAGTCGCCTATGATGGCTCGTTGTATGGTTAACGAAAAATATGGTCGCCCTTGTTTCTATGGCGCTATGATTGCCGAAGGTGTTGTTGCCCTTATTTGGGCTGCGGCTGCATCTTCTTTCTTTGGTTCTGTTGGCGGTTTGCAAGAATATGTCGCCTCTCTCCCTGCTACTTCCAACAAGGCTGCTGAGGTTGTTAATCTTATCTCTAACTCTTGGTTGGGCTCTATAGGTGGAGTATTGGCTGTTCTTGGCGTAGTTGCAGCTCCTATCACTTCGGGCGACACTGCTCTCCGCTCTGCTCGTCTTATTGCTGCCGATTTTCTTCATATCGACCAAAAGCCTATTGTAAAACGTCTTATGGTTGCTATCCCTTTGTTTGTTGGCACTTTCATCCTTTTGCAAATCAATTTTGATATCATTTGGCGCTATTTTGCTTGGAGCAATCAAACTCTATCTGTTTTTACTTTCTGGGCTTTAACTGTTTATCTCTATAAAGAAAAACGCAATTATTGGATAACTCTCCTTCCTGCACTGTTTATGTCAGCAGTCTGCTCTGCCTACATTATGGTTGCTCCCGAAGGTTTCGGTCTCCCTCTATACATCGGCTACATCGTCGCAGCAGTTGTATGTCTTGTATTCTCTATATTATTCATTCGTTTTACAAGAAATACGAAGTAATTTGTTTTATAGAGGCTATAGCATCTTAGTCACTATTGTTCCTATAGAAACTATAATTCACAACTTTCAACTCATAAAATGTCTATTTACGAAATTGCCGAAGAATTCATTCAGTTGACCAACTGTTCTATCTTCCTGACCGGTAAAGCTGGTACGGGCAAGACTACTATGCTCCGACAAATTCGTGAAGCGGCATTCAAACAAACTGCCGTAGTTGCTCCTACTGGCGTGGCGGCTATCAATGCTGGTGGCACCACTATCCACTCTTTTTTTCAACTCCCTTTCTCGCCTTTTATTCCAACTGTCGAGGCTAAAAAATCTTTTATTGCTAAGCAACAGGTCAATAGTGTCCGTCGCAAAATATATCGCGAACTCGAACTCCTTATCATCGACGAGGTCTCTATGGTTCGAGCCGACATGCTTGATGCTATCGACACAGTGTTGCGTCACTATCGTTTTCGCCCGAACGAACCATTTGGTGGTGTACAAGTCGTTTTTATCGGCGATATGTACCAATTGCCTCCTGTCTGTGTGGGCGAAGAGTGGGACCTATTGCGTCGCTACTACGAGTCTCCCTATTTCTTTCATTCTCAGGTTATAAAACAACAGCCACCTATCTATATTGAACTCGATAAAATATTCCGTCAAAGCAATCAGCAGTTTATCAATCTTCTCAACGAGGTGCGTAATAATCAGCTTACGCCCGACACTTTGCGTCTTCTAAATCTTTGTTACAATCCCGATTTTCGCAATGTCGATGACTACATTACGCTTACCACTCACAATGCCTCTGCCGATGCTATCAATAATGACGAATTAGCCAAAATCGATGCCCCTTATTATAAGTATATGGCGCACATCGACCGCGATTTCCCTGAACGAATTTTCCCTACCGAGGTGGAACTTACACTCAAACTGGGAGCTAAAGTTATGTTTATTGCCAACGATATGGCGCAACCACGCCGTTATTATAATGGGAAAATTGGCGAAATCACCGAGATAAACAACAACGAGATTTGGGTTACGTGCGATGGCGAATCCGAAGCCATAAAGGTCTCTCTCGAGGTTTGGGAGAATAAATCTTATACTATCGATCCTAAAACTAATCAACTAGAAGAGAAAACTTTAGGTACTTTTACTCAATATCCTCTACGCTTAGCTTGGGCTATCACTATTCACAAGAGCCAAGGTCTTACCTTTGATAGGGTAGTGATTGATGCTGCTGCAGCTTTTGCTTCGGGACAAGTTTATGTCGCATTATCTCGTTGTCGTTCGCTTGATGGTATTGTTCTCACTTCTTTAATCAATCCTAATTCGCTTGCGGTCGATCCTCAAATTGTGCGCTATAGCGAACAACGCCTACCTATTGCTGAACTTGAATGTCAAGTCGAATTATTTAAATCTCGTTATAGCATACAGCTTCTTGTTAAGTTATTTAGCCTTGAGGATTTGATGTCGCACACTTTCAGTTTTGTCAATTATATCAAAACGGTTTTAGCCGATTTTAATGAAGAAACTGCGCCTTATCTCGACGAGGTCTTAACTCGTGTCAATTCTTTATATGCTGTCGCTCAGCGTTTTGTCGCTCAACTTCTCTCTTTTAATCCTAAATCGGATATTGTTCGCATTGCTGAACGCGTAAAGGCTGCGGCTGGTTATTTTATCCCTCAACTTGATGATTTATTGATTCTTATCGAATCTTCTCCAGCTATCACCGAAAGCAAGGTCGAGGCGCAAGACTATATCGACCGTTTGCAAGCAATATTCGAAATTGCATCTCAACTCCGACATGTTATCGATGGTATATCTGACGATATATCTGTTATTAATTATTTCGATGCTAAACAATCTTATAAGGTTCCACCTTTTAAGGTGAAAGCTTATGTTGTCGAACGTGAGGTCAAAATGCTAAAAACCGACCACCCTAAGCTCTACAAAATGCTTGCCTCTTGGCGCAATGACTATTGTAAGGAAAATAATATTCCTGTATATACGATGTTTAATAATGCAACTTTAGTTGAAGTGTCTAATAGATTGCCTGTTGAAATAGAGCAACTTGTCAAAATCAAAGGTTTTGGTAAAATAAAAATCCAACGTTTTGGCAAAGAGTGTATCGATATTGTTCGCATCTATTGTCGCGAGAATGGTATTGATACTTCGACTCAATCTAATATTGCATTCGAATCTGAATCTGAATATGGCGACGAGGTTACTGAAAGCAGAGACGCAATAGATTCTGTTTCAAAACCTAAGAAACCTAAACGCAAAAACAAGGAGAAGGCTGAAAAGATACCATCTGAAGAAATAACTCTTACTCTTCTTAATCAAGGCAAAACTCCCGAAGAAGTTGCTTCTGAGCGTGATATGACTATAGGCACTATTTATACACACATGGCAAAATTGATAAACACAAAAAAAATCGACATTGACCAATATGTCGATGCCGATTTATTAAATCTTGTTATGTCTATTCTTAATAAAACACCCGAACTATCTAATTCCGAATTATTTGAGCAACTTAATGGTTCAGTCTCTTACGATATTCTTCGTCTCATTCGTGCTTATCAACTGTTACATCTCGATTGCTAATAACAACTTATTTCCCCAAATATCTAAAATATAGGAAGGAAAAACTGAAGAATAAAAAAAGAAATTACCCATGGATAATTTCTTTTTTTTTTGTATTGTCAAGTTATCATGCCCACATTGACGGAGAAACGTCAAGAAAAAATTGAAAATATCCGTAAATGAGGGTTTTTGAGGAGGTTCTCTGACTTATTAGGAATCTGAATAGTTTGCGTTGTATTAAAAATATTTAGAAATTGAGAAACAATGCCCGACTTTAAACCCGAATAGGATATATTAATTTTTTTAGTTTCGTAGTCGAAGTGGGAGACTTTTGGTTACTTTTGGTCACAAAAGTAACATTTTATTTTC
>JAZRCE010000136.1:0-8784 GCA_045635445.1 Candidatus Aphodosoma sp. | reverse complement strand
ACGACTTTCTCCTTGGGCGTGGGTGTCAACGCTCTATTTTTTGGAAGGAATTCCTTATGTGATAGTAAACAACATTTCGGTTGTTATGTTTACTAAAATGGGTGTGCCAAATGGCGAAATGGCATTGTTTACATCTCTTTTGTATTTGCCATGGATGATAAAACCATTTTGGAGTCCGTTTGTGGATATCTTCAAGACAAAACGTTGGTGGACAGTTACAATGCAGATATTGATGTCGGCATTGTTTGTGTTGCTTGTAGCAACAATTCCATTCCCATCGGCAGAGGTTATTGCATCGGGGCAAACGCCAATTAATTTGTTCTATATCACATTGTTGATATTTATTGTGACAGCTTTTGTTTCGGCAACACACGATATTGCGGCCGATGGTTTCTATATGATTGCGTTAAGTTCGGGAGATCAGGCTGCTTTTGTGGGTATTCGTAGTACATTCTATCGTTTGGCAACTTTATTTGGTAATGGAGGGGTTGTTTATATAGCAGGAGTTATGGAGGAGAAGACAGGCAATATTCCATTGTCGTGGCAAATTACGATGATTGTGTGTGCAGCTATTTTGTGTGTTTTTACTCTATATCATACATTTATGTTGCCACGACCAAAGGCGGATGCTTCGGTGCTTGAAGGCGAAAAACCTACAGCTGGTGCTATTGTGATGGAATTTGGCCGCACATTTGCAACTTATTTTAAGAAACCAGGGGTGTGGTTGGCTATTGTGTTTATGTTGCTCTATCGATTGCCTGAAGGCTTTTTGCTTAAATTATGCCAGCCATTCTTGCTTGCATCGCAAGAGGTTGGAGGTCTTGGAATGACGACAAAAAGTGTTGGTGTAGCTTATGGTACAGTTGGTGTTATTTTCCTTACGATAGGTGGTATTATAGGCGGTTTGTTTGCATCTAAAGTTGGTTTGAAAAAAGCTCTTTGGCTTATGGCTTTGGGAATGACATTGCCTTGTTTGTCTTTTGTTTATTTGGCAATTTATCAACCAACAAACATTTGGGTTATATCTACGGCTATTGCTATTGAGCAGTTTGGTTATGGTTTTGGTTTCACGGCATATATGCTCTATATGATGTTCTTTTCAGAAGGTAAGTCTAAGACATCGCATTATTCAATTTGTACAGCATTCATGGCAATGAGTATGTTGATACCAGGTATGTTTGCCGGTTATATCCAAGAATCATTAGGTTATGTGAATTTCTTCTGGATGGTGATGGCATGTTGTATAGCAACGTTTATAGTGACATTCTTTGCTTATCGTAAGCTTGATCCTAATTATGGTAAGAAGTAACTAGATTTTAATGAATAAAAAAGGATTGACCTCAAGGTCAATCCTTTTTTATGTGTTTAATTACAATATTCGTCAACGTCTTCAGCAGTTATTATATCGCCACATAGGATGATGAGACGTTCGACTATATTGCGCAATTCGCGTATATTTCCACGCCATTGACGTTGTTGTAATTTTGCTATTGCTTCTTCTGAAAATTGTTTTACTTGGCGCCCCTGAGAGACACATATCATTTGTGTGAAATGATCAATCAATAGAGGTATATCTTCTAATCGTTTTGATAATGGCTCGATGTGTAGTGGTACTACATTGAGACGATGGTATAGGTCCTCGCGGAAGTTCCCTTTGTCGATTTCGTCTTGTAGATTTTTGTTTGTTGCGGCAATTACTCGAACGTTGATTTTTATTAGTTTGTCACTACCTACAGGAGAAACGACATTTTCTTGTAGGCAACGTAGGACTTTGGCTTGAGCAGAGAGGCTCATATCACCGATTTCATCGAGAAAAATAGTTCCACCATCAGCTTGTTCGAATTTGCCTATGCGTTGTTTGATTGCTGAGGTAAAAGCACCTTTTTCATGTCCGAAAAGTTCACTTTCTATAAGTTCAGATGGTATAGCTGCGCAATTTACCTCTATGAACGGTTTATTGGCTCTTGGAGAATTTTGGTATATTTGTCGTGCTACAACTTCCTTGCCTGTGCCATTTTCGCCTGTGATTAATATGCGAGTGTCGGTTTTTGATATGAGATCTATGAGATGGCGTAATTTTTTTATACTTGCTGATTCTCCTATCATTTCGTAATTGCCTTGTATCTTCTTTTTTAGAGTTTTTGCTTCTTTTACGAGTTTGCTTTTGTCTAAGGCATTGCGAGTAGATATTAGTAATCTATTCAAATCAAGAGGTTTTTCTATATAATCAAAAGCCCCTTTTTTTATACAATCTACAGCGGTTCCGATATTGCCGTGAGCAGACATTATCATTATAGGCATTTCGTAGCCATCTTCTTTAAGTTTTTCGAGCAAAACAATACCATTTATGTTGGGCATTACAATATCAGTAATGACCAAGTCGTATGTCTTAGTTTTTATTTTTTCGAAGGCTTGAATAGCATCTTCTGCTAAATCAACAATATGTTTTTCTTGCTCTAATATGTTTCTGATAGTGTTACGAATAAAACTTTCATCGTCTACTACTAATATGCGTGCCATAGTAAATTGGTATTTTAATTATGGGAAAAACAATTGAATTATTGTCTTATTTTTTTGTGGTTTTTATTAATTCTGATGGTTTTTGTTCTAATAAAGGTGTTGTGTTTATGTCCCAAATTTCTTCGACATCCCAGAATGCTCTTAACTCTATATCATATGGATAGTAATATACTTTTTCGGGCTTGATATGTTCTTTATAGTTTCCTGTATCCCATTTTCCATTATTATTTTCATCAATAAATAATCTTACATAGTAGGTGTCGGGTTTGATATATTCAAATTTTAGTTTAGGTTCTGTTGCTAACTTTTGATGTATAACTATATCTTCTTTGTTGAGCAGTTGGACTATTTCTTTCCCAGTATGTTGTGATAATTCGAGTATTAGTATACTGTATTCTTCAAGAGATTTGGTTTTTAGTGTGATTTTTTCCTCTTTTGAAGCGAGTTCTGTGAAAGAAATGAAAAGAGCAGAGTCAAGTATTAATTGATATTCGGTAGAAGGTTTCCACTCATGAAAGATGTGGTAGGATAAACCAATACTATCTGCTTTTATTAGATTAGTATTAATATCGATCCAATTTGTGTCGATTTTTTCTTGTAACTGATAATTTATTGAGTCTGTAATATTTAGGCTTGTTGGACTATCAAAAGATATTGTTAGAGGGATGTATACATCGAAAGAAGATGATGCGTTGTGTTTTATTGTGTGAAATATGGGTTCTTCTATTTCTTGTTTCTTTTTGTTTGATTTAGGAGCCTTGTATATGAAGGAGATAGTGTCAGTTTGCCAATATGTAGAATCTTCTCTTTTTTGATATTTAGTTTCTACTTGTATAGTATCCTGTTTCCAAGAGGTAGTATCAGTTAACCAATATGTTAATGTGTCGTTTTTATAAGAAGTCTGTAGTATATATTCAAAAAGTGAATCCTCGATATTAAGTGGTTTAAGAGAAGGTAGGGTGTCACAGCTATTTCCAAAAACTAAGATTATTTTGTGTGGTTCTGGGCGTTCACTTTTAACTAAATATTGTCTATTGTTTACTTCGGTAAAAGCTAAAAGTACTACATCATCAGGTGTGTATGTATAGTTATATTTCGTAGTGATGGAGTCTATGATTAATTGAGTCGAGTCAACTAAATTATTTATTGTATCAATAATTGCATAATGAGAAATTGTATCGTATGTTATTTCTGTTGTGCATATAGGAGCATAAATGCTATCATTGAAAGCTATTTGTTCTGTTGGGATATCAAAATAATAATTATTTCCTATATCAGATAGAGCAAAAACGTGGTATTCACCAGCTTTTATATTGTTAATTGTAAATTTACCATCAGAGTTTGTTTTCGAAATGCGATCAAATGGTATGGATGTAAAAGCTGAGTCGTTTAGGTTGCTATGTATTCCAACGATAAGATTAGGTATTGGATTTAATGTTTCTGCATCAATAACCGTGCCAGAAAGCTTTAAAGTGTCAATAAAATCGCCTGTTGCAAAACTAAAAGTAAAGTCTTTTAATTCATTTTTTTCGTTATTATCCACAATAGAATTTGTAAAGTCGATTGTGTATGTTGTATTTTCTTTTAGAGAGTCTTGAAATTCTACGTTGACTTTATGCCCCGAAGCTTTGATAATAGCCATTTGGCTTTGAGGTGGAGATATGATAACCTTTTCGAATGTGTTTTGAACTAATACGATTTCGTCAAAAGTTAAGTGTATCTTATTTGTAGATACATTTGTTGCTCCATTTTCAGGGGAGCATTTTAATAGTAGTGGGGGAGTTGTGTCTTTTGGGCCTCCTTGAGGACCACTTCCACGACTAGCACAACCCAATATGGTAATAATTGATATTATGGATAATATTAATATTTTGAAGAATTGTTTCATATTTTTGATGGTATCTTTTAACTTTCAAATTTTAGTTTTATGCTGTATATGTTACCTGGTAATTGATCGATAAGTTCATTAAAGACCATTTCCGTGAGTAGAGCTGATGTTTTTTGTATTGATAAGTCGAGGTGCGTACTGATAATATTGATATGTTGAGGTTCGATTTTTAATATATCTATAATAGTTTGTTGCTCGGGTGATAATTCATTGAACAATGTTTGTTGTACTGCATTTGATGATGAAGCAGACCATCCCATTAAGTTTATTAAATCCTCCACGGAGGTGATTATTTCGGCTTTATGTTGACTTATTAGTTTGTTACATCCTTCAGATGCTTTATCGCCAACTCGACCAGGAAAAGCCATTACATCACGATTGTAATCATTGGCAATATTAGCAGTTATGAGCGAACCGCCTTTTATGGCAGATTCTACAACAACAGCAACATCGCACATGCCTGCTACGATGCGATTGCGTTGGACAAAATTTTGAGGGTCAGGTGTTGTTTTGGATAGATATTCTGTTACTATTGCACCTCCCGATTTTATCATTTTCGAAGCATATTCTCTGTGTGCGTTAGGGTATATGCGGTCTAGTCCATGTGCCATAATACCTATGGTTGGTAAACCATATTCTAAAGCTGCCTTATGTGCCGTAACATCTATTCCGTATGCCAAACCACTTATAATTACAGTGTCAGGGTTTGATTGTGCGAGAGTTTTTACTAGGTTATTTGTTAAATCCTTACCATATTTGGTAGCATTGCGAGTGCCGATTATAGCAACAAATTTCTTAGCATTTAAGTCGCAATCGCCGTATTGATAGAGGATTTGTGGTGCGTCAGAGCACTGTTTCAATCTATAAGGATATTCTGCTGAATCGAATGTTGCAACCTTTATTTTATTTTTGACAATAAACTCAATCTCTTCCTCGGCTCGACGCAAAGCTTCTTGTTGATAACTACTATCTGATATATAGGTTCCTACATTGCCTATTTGTCGTAGTATTTCTGGATTTTCTTTGAATATAGCCTCTGCCGAGCCAAAGTGCTCAATCAGAGTACGCGCAGTGCGTGGCCCAACCATAAAGAGTTGAGTTAGAGCAATATCATATAGTAGTTTATCGTGATTCATTTATGTTTTAGTTTGTTTATCAGTAAGAATAGTCCTACTCCTAGTACCACACCAAGCGTGTTAGCAATGATGTCATATATTGAGCCTGAACGCCAAGGTAGTATCGATTGTATACCTTCCATAAACACCCCATAACAAGTAGCGAATACCAAAGTAAACCCAATCTGTTTTTGGGTTATGCTTGATTTCATATATGAAGTTTGGTCTAGCATCAGTATCATTGTTATGCCGATATACATAGCAGTATGTATTATTTTATCTGCACTTGGGATATTTGTTTTTGGTAAAACCCCTGTGTTGATAATCGAGAGAATCAACACAAGGGTGCATACCAATATACTAGGAAGATATTTTGTCATGAATAAGAGGGGCTAATTAAAAATATTTCACTTCTGTGCCATAGATGCTTGTGAGCAAATTGTTAGCCAAGCGACTTGCACCAAAGCGGAACAATTCGTTGGTCATCCACTCTTCGCCCAACACTGTGCGCACGATAGTGTAGTATTCTACTGCTTCTTGTGTTGTAGAGATACCACCAGCAGGTTTGAAACCAATTTTTATACCTGTTTTTTCGTAGTATTCTTTAATTGCTTGGCACATAACATATGCCGCCTCCAATGTAGCCGAGCGTTCTGTTTTGCCTGTCGAAGTTTTAATGAAATCGGCACCTGCAGCCATAGCCAACAATGATGCTTGTTTTATCTCTTTTGTGTTGTGCATCAAACCGCTTTCGAGAATAACTTTCAAATGTGCGCCATGACAAGCATCTTTAATTTCTTGTAACTCTTCGTACACTTCGCTATGGAATCCGCTGAAGAATTTGCCTACAGAGATAACCACATCAATTTCGTTAGCACCAGCAGCTGCAGTCAATGCCACCTCTGCAATTTTAGCTTCAATGAATGTTTGTGAAGAAGGGAAACAAGCCGACACTGCAGCAATATTCACACCTTCGGTTTCCAATGTAGCTTTAGTCACAGGCACCAAGGCAGGATATACACACACCGCAGCCACATTAGGCATCTCAGGATATTTCGCTTTGAATTCATTTACGCGCTCCATCATACCGCCGATTTTATCCTCAGTATCGGTGCTATTGAGCGAAGTGAGGTCAATCATATTGAAGCATTGTTTCCATACTCCAATGTTGTTGTACTTGTCAAAATTATTAGCTAAAATCTCTTTAACTGACTGAGCAACACTTTCGTCAGTAAAGTTAAAGTCATACTCGTTGTAAAGTTGATTCAATTTTTCCATAATATATTTTCAGTTTAATTTTTAATTACTCTTTTCGTTGCGAGTCAATCAATATTGTCACAGGTCCATCATTTAGGAGTTCGACCTTCATATCTGCGCCAAATCGCCCAGTATCAACCTCTTTGCCCAATAGTTCCGACACTTTCGCACAGAATTTTTCATACATAGGTATCGCAAAATCGGGTTTCGATGCACGTATATAACTAGGGCGATTACCCTTAGCAGTCATTGCATGCAATGTGAATTGGCTAACAATCAACACCTCACCATCAACATCTATCACCGAGCGATTCATTACGCCATTGTCATCGTCGAAAATCCGCAAATTCACTACCTTCTGCGCCAACCAATTTATATCAGCATCCGTATCAGCATCTTCAATACCCACTAAAATCAACAGACCACCACCTATTTTCGATTTCAACGCACCCTCAATTGTCACCGAGGCATGCGCAACACGTTGTATTACAAGTCTCATATTTAATGTAAATTTCCATAAATCAATCGTTAATTATAAGCAATTAATGGTAAATTAACGATAATTCTTGTTTAAAATTACAATTCCATTAAGCGTTTACCAACAATCTCTGCCGCCAAATACACCAACTCACCGCAAGGACGTTTTTTGTAATACTCCCCAGTACGAGGTGAAGGCGTAGGGTCATCCTTTTTGCACGTTAAACCAAGCAATTCACGGCAAATAATCGACCCATTTTCTTGACGAAAATCTTCGGCAACTTGTTGCACAAGAGCATAATTAGCCTTCTTAGCCTCAGCGTCTTTGTTGTCGGCAGGTATAGCCATCGACGCTACCATAAACATACCCGTGCACGCACCACACACTTCACGCAATCGACCCATACCACCGCCGAAACTCGATGCAAACTTCGATGCCAATTCCACATCCAAATCAAACAAATCGGCATAAGCCATAAACACCGATTGCGAGCAGTTATAACCATCTTGGAAATAGGCCTTCGCTCTTTCGGCTCTTTCTGTAATATTGATTTCGTATTTCATAAAATTTGTATATTGCGAATACACACTCTCATTGTGTATCGCTATTATGCTAACTCAAAATCCAATTGCTTTTTCACAAGGTCAGTCTTTGCGATTTTCACAGTTAACTCATCGCCCAACTGATATCGTTTGCCTGTGTGGCGGCCGACGATGCAATAATTCTTTTCGTCGAACTCATAGTAGTCGTCGCTCAAGCAACGAATCGGAATCATACCCTCGCATTTATTCTCGTTCAACTCGACATAAATACCCCAATCCGTAACGCCCGAAATCACGCCGTCGTACACCTGACCGATGCGGTCCGACATATATTCCACCTGTTTGTATTTGATTGAAGCTCTCTCTGCCGAAGCTGCCAATTGTTCCATATCCGACGAGTGCTCGCAATACTCCTCATACTCATCCTTGTTCACCGAGCGACCCTCTTCAAACAAATATCGAGTCAACAATCTGTGCGCCATCATATCAGGATAGCGGCGGATAGGCGAAGTGAAGTGCGAGTAGTAGTCGAATGCCAAACCATAGTGACCAATATTCTCAGTCGTATACGTAGCCTTAGCCATTGAGCGAATGGCAAGTGTCTCGATCAAATTCTGTTCGCGTTTGCCCACCACTTGGTCGAGCAAATTGTTGATAGCCGACGACACCTCTTGATTCTTACCCGTAGTTTTGAGTTTATATCCAAATCGCTTAATGAACGTGCTAAAGTTCTCCAACTTGTCAGGGTTAGGGACGTCGTGCACGCGATATACGAATGTTTTAGGTTTTGCCTTTGCACCTTTCACCCCTTTAGGCTTGCCGATATGAGCAGCTACAGTTTTGTTTGCCAACAACATAAACTCCTCAATCAATTTATTAGCCTCTTTCGCTTCTTTAAAATATACGCTTAGAGGTTTGCCCTTTTCGTCAATCTCGAATCTCACCTCTACGCGGTCGAACGCAATTGCACCTTTGGCAAATCTC
>JAZRCE010000135.1:0-8917 GCA_045635445.1 Candidatus Aphodosoma sp. | reverse complement strand
CCGTGAGTAAGACCATTGATGTCTTTAATCTCTTTAGCACGAGTCCATTTACCTTCTTGAGGAATTGGAGCTGAAGCGTGATTAGCTCCTTTAGCAACAACACACATGTGTTCTACTTCGTGAGAATAAATCATACTTTTTTAAAACTTTTAGCAGCAAGTCGTTAATAACAAGACTAAAAAACTCGCCATTGTTAATATTTTAATAATTTATAATTAGTCATATTGTACTTTGTACAAACAAAGTGCAAAGTTACAAAAAATAATTGAGATAAACAAATTGAATGAAAAATGGAAAATACATTCCCTATTCCTTGTTCCCTATTCCCTAATTCACCACCACTCCCGCAAACAACAACGACGGCAACTTCCAAGCTGTATATCCAAGCGGATCATTTGAACTATCAACCAAACTCGACCACAACTCCAACATATTACCCGTCATCAACATCTCATTAACAGGCTTCACAATCACACCATTCTCAACCCAATAACCCTCAATACCAAACGAAAAATCACCCGTCGTTCCATTACAATTTCCACCATTAAATCCCGTGATATACAAACCTCTACTCAAATTCCGTACCAAACCCGCCGTATCACTATCACCCAATCCAAAATCAATAATAGTCGAACCACTTTGCGTCATCGGTACACCCATCTTCTTACTCATGTAGTTCGAAATATAATAATTTTTCAACACCCCACCTTCGACGATTGGCATACCAACAACAGCGACACCCTCATTATCAAACAATTTAGCTCCTGCCTTATCATATTGTCGTGGATTATCTACCATAGTCAACTTATCCGACCCAATCTTCTCCCCCTTCATATCAAGCAAAAAACTCGATTTCATATGCAACGCCTCACCTCGCACTGCCGAAATCAACGGACTAACCAACGTTGACGCCACACGTCGATCCACAACTATATCATATACACCCGAATCAACTCTACAAGCACCTATCTTGGCTATTGTGCGATTCAATGTCTCAACTCCAATCCCCTCCTTTTGCAAACGCCCCCAATGTTGAGCATTTACATAATAATAATCTTCAGGACGTTCGTCTCCATCACCCAAAACACTCACCTGAGCCGTTGACATATACAACGTTCGACGCTTTTCACCCTCAAAACCATTACTATCTATCAAATAATTATACGTCTCAGTATCAGCCACTCCTGCCATAGCCGAAATCACACGCTCATCAACAATCTCATCAAACACACCCTTTGCCACAGCAATTTTCCCATCCACATCAATATCTGCAAATCCAGCATCATACAATCCAAAATCATTCATCTCACCACAATAATACATCTCCTTTTCAGGTAACGAACGACAAGGATCCTTCTCTAAAAAACGAGTATTAATAATCCCTTTATCAATAAAACGTTCCAACTCACCACGTTCAAGACGATTAGTCGAAATCGTACTATACGCCCCATCCACAAACAAACTCAACGACAGCTGACATCCTCCCGAATGATGCAATTTATCAACCTTACCATCTCGCACCTCAACCTCATTCTCCTCTCCTGCCGAAAACAAAGCTCGCACCTGCTGACAACCATTACGCAAAGCATAATCCAACGCATAGCGCGCCATTTCTTTCTCTTTTTCCATAAAATTATAACCCTTAATCAATACACACTCTCAGTGTGTATTCTATTCTAAAAAATCCAAAATTTAAATATACTATACAGCAACCTGCAAGCAACCCTCTCCCTACCCTAAAAATACACACTCTCATTGTGTATCCCCTAAAAAACAACTAGCAACTAGTTACTACTTCACCGCCCTCAAAATATGTCTCTTCCCAGGAGGCCCCTGCAACTTCTCAACCCTAAATCCCGCAGCCAACATCGCCCTTCGCACATCACCCTTCGCACAATACGTCATCAACACACCACCTACCTTCATCAAAGCATACACATTTCTAAAAACCTCCTCCGTCCACAACTCAGGCTGCGCATCAGGCGAAAAAGCATCAAAATACACAACATCATGCAACCCATTATCCACCAACTGTTGACCATTGACTATCGACTGTTGACTATTTAGCCACTCCACAATCTCACACCGACACTTCCTAATAGCAAAATCCTTCGCAACCTCCACCAAACCCACATCCCACTCCGCCTCATGCAACCTTAAAAACAACCCCTCATCGCCCAACAAGCGCCCATAATTCAACACTCCATACACCTCCTCCGCCAGCGGATACAACTCAATAGTAGTAAACTCCACCCGCACTCCATTCTCACGAGCCCACTCCGCAGTCAACAAAGCATTAAGTCCCGTTCCAAACCCAATCTCCAAGACCGACAATACTCCATTCATCTCCGACCATTGACCCATTAACTGAGAAATAAAAATATGACGACTCTCTTGCACTGCACCATGCGACGAATGATACGTCTGCCCAGCCATCTCACTGAACAACGTATGCGAACCATCTTCTGTAATCTGTATCTTTGGCATAACAAAAAAAAGAGACGCAACCATTATTGCGTCTCTACTACAATTTATGCGTTCTTACCGCAACAATTCTTATATTTTTTACCAGAACCACAAGGACAAGGTTCATTACGTCCAACACTCTTTTCTGCATGAATTGGTTGTGTCACCTGACGCTCACGAGTATCACGCTGACCCGCACGTTGAATATCTGTCATATCTTGTTTATTCGCACTATAACGACTATAATCTTGACGACGGTCAACCTCTGCCTTACGAACTTGTTCTGGTTCACGAACCGGGATTTGTGCACGCATCAACACCGAAGTAATTTTGCGATTCATCTCTTCAAGCATTGCACCAAAAAGATTGCTCGATTCTAACTTATAAATCAAAAGAGGATCTTTTTGTTCATAAGTAGCATTTTGTACGGAGTGTTTCAACTCATCCAATTCACGAAGATTTTCCTTCCATCCTTCATCAATAGCATGAAGAAGAATAGCTTTTTCAAATGATTTAACCACCGCTTTCGATTCTGTTTCATATGCCTCTTTCAAAACAACAGGCACATTATACATACGTTTACCATCCGTAATAGGAATCAAAATCTTTTCATACTGTGCACCTTGAGTTTCATAAACTTGTTTAATAACTGGATTTGCAACCTCTGCCATTTTATCCATTTTACGCACAAACACCTCATATGCAGCATCCCCCACTTTATCAGCTATCTTATCTGCACGAAGCGAACGGAACTCATCCTCTGTAACAGGGGCACTCATTGCGAAAATCGACAACAAATCAGCTTTAAATCCATCATAATCCAACGATGGATGATTATTATTTACAATAGCATAAGCCGCATCATAAAGAGTATTCACAATATCAACACCAATACGTTCCCCCATCAAAGCATGACGACGACGAGCATAAATCACTGTACGCTGTTTATTCATTACGTCATCATATTCAAGCAAACGTTTACGTATGCCAAAGTTATTTTCCTCCACTTTCTTTTGAGCGCGTTCAATAGATTTCGAAATCATAGAGTGCTCTATCATTTCACCCTCTTGGAAGCCCATTCTATCCATTACTTTAGATATACGCTCTGACCCGAAAAGACGCATCAAATCATCTTCAAGCGAAACAAAGAATACAGATGAACCTGGGTCACCTTGACGACCAGCACGAGCACCCAACTGACGGTCCACACGGCGACTTTCATGACGCTCAGTACCAATAATAGCCAAACCACCTGCCGCTTTTACTTCTGGTGTAAGTTTAATATCAGTACCACGACCCGCCATGTTAGTTGCAATAGTTACAGTACCAGGACGACCCGCCTCGGCTACGATATCAGCCTCTTTTTGGTGCAATTTAGCATTCAATACATTATGCGAAATCTTACGCATTGTGAGCATACGACTCAAAAGTTCCGAAATCTCAACAGAAGTTGTACCAACAAGCACAGGACGACCCGCTGCCACCAAATCAACAATCTCCTCTATTACCGCATTATATTTTTCTCGTTTAGTCTTGTAAACACGGTCATCCATATCTATACGCGCAATCGGACGATTAGTAGGAATCACCACTACATCCAATTTATAGATATCCCAAAATTCACCAGCCTCAGTCTCCGCTGTACCTGTCATACCCGACAATTTATGATACATACGGAAATAGTTTTGAAGCGTAATAGTTGCAAAAGTTTGAGTTGCAGCCTCCACTTTTACTCGCTCTTTTGCCTCGATTGCTTGATGAAGACCATCACTATAACGACGTCCATCCATTATACGACCTGTTTGTTCATCAACAATCATAACTTTATTATCCATCACCACATATTGATCATCTTTAGCAAATAATGTATATGCCTTGAGCAATTGATTCACAGTATGTACACGTTCAGACTTAATAGAATAATCCTGAAGTGTTGCATCTTTTCTCGCCTCACGTTCTTCGTCCGACAAATCCATCTTTTCAATCTCAGCAATCTCTGCGCCCACATCAGGCAAAACAAAGAAATTTGGATCCTCAGTTGAACGGGTCATCGTATCAATACCTTTATCCGTCAACTCTATCGAATTATGTTTTTCATCAATAACAAACAACAACGGATCAGTTGCTATATGCATATGTTTACTATTCTCTTGCATATAGAACTCTTCGGTCTTAATCAATATTTGTTTAATACCTGGTTCTGACAAATATTTAATCAATGCTCTATTCTTAGGCATTGCTTTATACGAACGAAACAAAGCCAACGCCCCCTCCTCATTGATTTTCTTATCCTCATTACCAATTTTATTACGTGCTTCAAGAAGCAATTGAGTTGCCATCGAAGTTTGTTGTTTTACCAACGTTTCTACTCGAGGACAATACTCTTCAAACATTTGGTCTTCGCCTTTAGGCACTGGACCAGAAATAATCAATGGCGTACGAGCATCATCAATCAACACCGAGTCAACCTCATCAACAATAGCATAGTTATGTTTGCGTTGCACAAGGTCAATTGGAGCCGACGCCATATTATCACGAAGATAGTCGAAACCAAATTCATTATTTGTACCAAATGTAATATCAGCATTATAAGCACGACGACGCTCTTCAGAATTAGGACGATGTTTATCAATACAATCAACACTCAAACCATGAAACATATAAAGAGGACCCATCCATTCCGAGTCACGTTTTGAAAGATAATCGTTAACAGTAACCACATGCACACCATTACCAGTCAAAGCATTGAGAAATACTGGCAAAGTAGCCACAAGAGTTTTACCCTCACCTGTTGCCATTTCTGCAATCTTACCACGATGCAATACAACGCCACCAAACAATTGCACATCATAATGAATCATATCCCATTTGTGTATATTACCACCAGCTTCCCACTCATTACTATAAATAGCTTTCTCTCCATCAATTTCCACAAAATCATATTTTATCGCCAATTGACGGTCAAAATCTGTTGCCGTCACCTCAATAGTTTCGTTTTGAGCAAAACGACGCGCAGTATCCTTTACTATAGCAAACACTTCTGGCAAAACTTTATCAAGTTCAACCTCTAGTGTATCTAAAATCTTTTTGTCAAGTTTATCAATCTCATTATAAAGACTTTCGCGTTTATCCAAATCCGTACGTTCTACCTCAGCTCTTATATCCTCTATACGCATACGCTCATCACGCACCGCATCTTGCAACTGTTGACGTATTTTTGCAGTACGACCACGAAGTTCATCATGCGAAAGTTTTTCAATAGTTGGATAAATCTCTTTTATCTTATTCACAACCGGCGTAACTTCTTTCAAGTCGCGTTGTGCTTTGTTACCAAAAAGTTTGGTTAAAAAATCATTAAAGCCCATATATTAAAAAGTTGAAAATTAAAAGTTGAAAGTTAAGAGTTGAAAGTTAAGAGTTAAAAAATCTTTCGCTTTGCTCAAGACTTTAACACCTCATTATCTTATTATTTTACTATTTTTGCATTATATTTTGTCCCATCGGTTAATGTTATATTTATCAAATAAACACCACTTGGCATATTCTCCATAGATATTGTAGGACTACCACGAAGGGTTGCCACGATTTGACCATTAACATTATAAACCACACCCGATTCATATTCACCTACAACTTCAAGAATATTATCTTGACGAGTTATTATTGTCACTTGTTCATCCATTACATCATCTACGTCTACCGAATGAGGGCGCACTTGCACTTTTTCTGCGTTGTATACATTAAAATCCGTATAACGCTCTTTTACATTAGGCTTAGTAGAATAGTTGTGCACAAAAGCAACAACATTTAAATTGTTTACATTCCAATTAGGATCTACTTTAACCTTATATTCTTTTTCAAAACCCTCATTTAAGGTGACATTGTCGCCCCATACATTTGTTGCGATAAAACGATTCACGTTATGTTGGTAGTAAGGACCTTTTATATTACTATTCCATCCAGCTTGACGTTCTGTTTTAAGATTATCTTCTGTAATATAAATAGTCAATCGTGGTTCACCTCCAATTTCAGTGACAGACTTACCAGAAGTATTGATAGTTATAGTTGAATCAGTTTCGTTAAATTCTGTCTTTAAGTCGATCCATGCATAGGCAGGTTTGGCAAGCGCAACATTGAGCAAATTCCACACATCGGCACTTTCAATTGAAAACACAATGCAACTATCACCGCCTTGGTATAAGTTTTCATGACCATCAGCTTTTGACCATAAAGTACGATCTATTACTCCAGCAGGAGCAAAAGTTGTTACAATTGCTGCATAATAAAAGTTCATATAGATTGTATCTGCAGGCACAGTCCATTGGTCAGTATAAAATCCAACATGATGACCTACTTCTATAATTTCATTGTGACGACCATCTATTGATGCCTCCAATATTTCATGTCCCTTTGGACATGCAGTACAATTTTCAGTTGAGAAAACCTCTAAAAGCACTTTGCGAGTAACTAAACGCTCAAGCACATTAAATTTAATTGTGTGGCGATTATTTTCTGGAGTTAAATCATTTTCACCATTTAATTTTAGTATAGTGAATGTTACATCGTTTAACCCCATTGTATCAAAGTTGATATCATCATACACAATCGAATCGAAACCTAAATATGGTATATCAACATTGATAGTTTTAGTTTCTTTCTTTCCATTACCAAAATCACATTCAACTTCTAACGATTTAATAGTTTCAGCAGCTACGTTTTTAACGCAAAAAACAATGTCAAATGGATTATTCACAGCCACATCAAGTGAATTTATATTTGAAGTTAAGACAACGTCGTAGCCTGGCAAATTATCCCCTTCAACAGTTCCATATATTGCAACACCTCTCGAAGAAGTCCAACTTTCTTTTGTTCCTCTTCTAATATACGATTGCACCGATGAACTATTGGTAAATGCCTGACTAACAGACCCACCACCAATCAGATAATAACCCATATACAAAGAATCCCCTGTCAATTCTATCGGATTATCCAAATTAATTGTATTCCACCCCTCTTTTATTATAGATGCATCTATCTCTTTACTAAACAAAAAAACCGAATCCAAAACATTTGCAACGAACAAACGCAAATACTTCGGAGCCGTAGCACCAACATGATACATCGTCAAAGATGTCAATTTTGCGCCAACTTTGTCTTGCAAATCTTGTGCCGACACAAAAATAGCAGCACCTACACTATCTCCCTTCACAGTCCCTGTTTGACGGAATTTATCTTCAAAATTCAAATTGCCAACATACATCTGACGAGCTTGAACACCAACCACAGCCAAAAGAGCTGATAATGTAAATATTGTTTTAAATAATTTCATAATAAAATTTTGTCTATGTGTATATTAATTTGCAAAGATACAAAAAAAAGTTGAAAGTTTAAAATTGAAAATCGAAAAATTCTATTTCGCCTTATAGGTAAATATACCTATGCTTAAAGCCGTAATTATCAGCATAACAGCGAATACAGCATAGCTATTTTGATTAGTAAAACCTGTGACTAAAGAGAAAATTGCTGTGCCAATAAGCACAAAAATAAATGTCAAAAGATTCAAATAAGCCAACATAGAACCCAATTTGCGCCCAATATTAGCACTTTGCACTATTGCCAAACATGGCACTTGAAATATGCCACCACTGAATGCTGTCAAAAATATCAATGCTCCTAACACCCATCCTTCGGGTTTAAATATCAACACAATTATCAGTGCAATAACCACTCCAATCAACCCTCCAACTATGAAATTACGCCTATTTCTGTTTTCAATCAATTTTCCTGCAACACTACATCCAACCGCAATGCCCACTGCCGCCATTGCCAATATAATGCTTGATGCCGTATTACTCATTCCAAGTGTGCGAGTGCAGTGCAACACCACGTTCATCTGCAACAATCCACCTAACAACCACAATAGCGAAGCCCCAAATACAGCCTTATTAAGACCTTTATGTTCAGATGCAAATCTATAAGATTCCATTAGAAATCGTATTGGGTTGCGCGACTCTTTTGTTTGTTCTACCTCTCCCTCTTTTATGCCTAAAAACAGAGATAATCCCCAACCTACAAGTGCCAATATCAACATCGTCAACGCCACAATCCGCCAAGCATAATTGTCCGAAATATATGCTGCAATAATTGTCCCCACAAGAATCCCTAAAAATGCCATCATCTCAAACATACCACTACCAAAAGCCACGCCACGCTCGCCATCCACATCGCGTATAAGTCCATATTTTGCGGGCGAATAGAGGCAACTTTGCGCTCCCATCAACAACACCGCCAATAGCACCACCCACACCGATTCTATCCAAAAGCCAACACCAGCCAACGCAACTATCGGCAATTCTAACAATTTCATCAATCGCACAATCTTTTGTTTCTCAAACCGCTCGGCAATCTCGCCCGAATATGGCGAAAGCAGCAAGTATGGCAACACCAATGC
>JAZRCE010000134.1:0-22680 GCA_045635445.1 Candidatus Aphodosoma sp. | reverse complement strand
CATTTGTGAGTTCGAGCGAAGATGCATGACCATACTCAAATTTGTTAGATGTACTTTCATACACACGTTGCGATACGTCGATGTTGAGTTTTTGAGTGTCGAAATCTTCATATGCAGTTGAGAGATTATAGCGCAATTGTTTGTGTTGTACCATCAAACCATCGCGAGCATCTGCCAACGAGTTTTCGGCTGCTTGACGAGCCAATTTCTTCTCTGTAATAGCTGACGCACGTTTACCACTCGACCACAATGGAATAGAAAGTTGCATACCTACAACACCCATTGATTGTTCCATCGCTGCTTCACCCGAGAAGTATTTGTTAGGTGCTGTATATTGATAGAATGCGCTGAGTGTTGGCACATATGCCATACCTGCCATGATGACGTTTTGTTTTGCCATTTTCACGTTTTGTTCAGCCAACTGGTAACCATAATTGCTTGACAAGTTGAAGTCTGATGCCAAAAGATTCAATGCCTCTTCTACATTCAATACATTATCGAGTTCGTCGGTCAACACCAATTTCACATCTGCTCCAGTAGCCAATTGCAATGCCAATGCATTGTAAATCATCTCCAACGAACGGTTAGTTGAGTTGATTGCGCTACGCATACTTGCCACTTGCACTTTGATTTGGTCGGCAGTTGTTTGTTCTGCCACTCCTGCTTTTACTGAGTTTTCTGTAATTTCATAGAGTTTCTCCAAGTCTACCATTGTTTTGTCCAAAAGACCAACTGTTTTCTCCATTGCAAGTGCGGTAATATAATATGTCTCTACGTTTGATACAACATCGAGTTCGCTATTGCGTTTGTTGATATCTTGCATTTCTATGGCTGTGTTGTTGATGAGCGCACCCATAATCAACTGACCATTAACAGCAATAGAAGCACTTACATTCAACGAACCTGCCAAGTTTTCAATATTTTTCTCCATTGGAGGCATACCTTCTTGCAATGCAAATTTCATTTTACCATCGGTATAATTCAAACCGAGCGACATATCGGCTTGAGGCAACATCGATGCAATTGTTTGCCAACGTGCAGCATACGCTTGACGAACCGAAAGGTCTGCGTTTTGCAAAGTACGATTGTGTTCGATAGCATAATCGCGAGCTTCTGCCAACGAAAGTCGCAACTCTTTTTGCGAATCATTAGCTTGAGCCATCAATGCGAGGCACATCATCACCCCGCTCAATAAACTTAAAACTCTTTTTCTCATTTTTTATAAATGTTTTTACTAATTATTTTTTCTAAACTCTTAATTTCAAATAATATGCCATACCTTCTTCGCTACATACCATTCTCACCAACATATCAAGCGCATAATCTACTCGCTGCGACACACTCATCATCGTCAAATCCTTAAATACTTGCTCCACAAGATGCGTAAACAATATTGCTGTTGCCTCAACATCCAAATCTTTGCGATACATCCCCTGGTCAATGCCTTTTTGCAACATATGCATCGTCTGTGTTCGGTCCAAATCTCGCATCATCTTCTGACGCTCATACCATAATTCCGGATAAAATTTCTCCAAATCATACACAAATGCCAAATGCTTATCCATCGAATTTCCTCGCAAACGCTTAAAGTTTGTCATCAACATATCCATCACATTTCCATCTTGCGCCATCACCAAATGATAATCTTTCTCTTTTTTCTGACGCATCGCATCAAGCAATTCAACTATCAATTCATCTTTTTGTTTAAATATGGTGTAAAATGTCTTTTTCGATATGTGCAATTCTGCGCAAATATCATCAATACTTACGCTACGAATGCCGAACTTAAAAAACAATTCTCCGGCTGTTTTCAATATTTTTATCCTTAAATCTGTACACATATTCTTTTGAGCATACAAAATTACAACAATATTTTCAACTACATATCACAAAATATGTTATTTTATTTTAAAAATTAAATCTTTTTACCAACTCCATGTATTTCAATAGAATACAAAAAACTTAAACCACCACAATAGTTTCCAAATAACCTTTTTTAACACCTAAACTTTTGCTTACCATACACTATAACTTAGTTTTTTGCCAAATGTTAAAAATATGTTGTACAACATAAAACAGAAAAAATCTATTTTTTTCGTATTTTTCTTAAAAAAAGTTTGCATAACCCACAATAAAAATGTAACTTTGCAAATCATAAATCTAGTGATTTTTTTTCATAATCACTATTCACTAATCACTATTCACTAATCACAAATATGAACCCACTTCCATTTCAAGTATTTTCGTGCTCTGCTAGCCGCTATTTTGCGGAAAAAATTTGCGCTTCTCTTGGTTGCGAATTAGGCAAAAGCACCTACACCCGTTTCTCTGACGGCGAATTTGGTATCTCTTACGACGAAACTATCCGTGGCCGTTATGTATTCATTGTTCAATCTACTTTCCCATCGGCTGACAATTTGATGGAACTCCTCCTCATGATCGACGCTGCTAAACGCGCTTCTGCAGGTAAAATCATCGCTGTTATGCCTTATTTCGGATGGGCTCGCCAAGACCGTAAAGACAAACCTCGCGTTGCTATCGGTGCTAAACTTGTTGCAGATATGCTCCACGTTGCTGGTGTTGACCGCATTGTAACAATGGACCTTCACGCAGACCAAATTCAAGGTTTCTTCGACATTCCTGTTGATCACCTTTATGCATCAACAGTATATGTTCCATTCATCAAGAGTCTTAATATCGAAAATCTCGTAATTGCTTCTCCAGATATCGGTGGTTCAAAACGCGCTCATACTTACGCTAAACACCTTGATGTACCACTCGTACTTTGCCATAAAACTCGTGAAAAAGCTAACGTGGTAAGCAATATGAGTATCATCGGTGATGTAAAAGACAAAAACATCCTTATTGTTGACGACATGGCTGACACTGCAGGTACACTCTGTAAAGCTGCTGACCTCATGATGGACAATGGGGCACGCTCTGTTCGCGCTATGGTTACACACCCAGTTATGTCGGGCAAAGCAATCGAAAACGTAATGAACTCAAAAATGACAGAACTTATTTTCACTGATTCAATTCCTTTCGATCAAGCAAAATGCCCTAAAGTACGCGTGATTTCTGTTGCCGATATGTTTGCTGAAACTATCATGCAAGTCTATAATCATGAATCTATTTCTGCTAAATATCTTCTATAATAATAATGGGCTGTGATGAAAAAAGAATTTCAACACAGCCCTTATTTTTAATTATCATATGGATTTAAAAACATTAGGACGTAACATTCGCCGCACTCGCCAAGCACAAGGGCTTACTCAAGAAAACGTAGCCGCTGATCTAGGTTGCTCGCTCAACACCTACACAAAAGTCGAACGCGGTGAAACTAACGTACCATTTACGCGTTTAATTCAAATTGCTAAATATCTTAATGTCAACGTTGCTGAACTCGTTAGAGAAACAGGAGAACCTGACATTCGTAATATTGCTGCTGAAATTCTTGACATTAAGCGAGACATTCAAGCCATTAAAAATCTTTTAGAGCGTTAAACTGACAATGAAAAAGTATGGTTTTCCTCTTTATGCAATTGGCTATGTAATAATCATTATTGCCGTTATCGGATTTATTTTCAATCCGATTGCTCCTTTATTTGTTTATATTCCATATGCTTTTTCGCTTGGAGCTACTTTGTCTATTATTGGACGAATGCTCACACTTCCACAATCAGACAACTTCCGTGTCCGTCGCCTAAATAATATGCTCGCTATTAGTGCTATCCTTGTCCTAGTGTCGACATATCTAATGTTTAAGGGCGAGAATATCGCTATCCTCACCCTTTTTATATCGGCTTTCATAGATATATATACCTCTTTTAGATACCCAAAAGAAAATTAATCTCACTTCATTTTCAATAAAAACCACACCGATGTTGTATAAAAATTTCTAAAATAAGGAATTTTTGACAATATGGCACTAACTTTTCTTGGTTTTAAACCAAATTTACGTCTATAATGAGGATTAATAAACCAAAATGTTTTTCTCATTATATTATAGTTAGATGCTGCAACCAACAATTCAAATTTTTCTATTGGCATTTTGCAGCTTTTTATATCTAATAGCTCACCTATCTTTCCATCTGACTCCCCACTAAGTTTTAATATTGCTTTATAAATTATATTTGGTAATACATGTATAAATGGTAATTTTGAAGCAAAACCTTGACATATTTGATGATGTCCACCAAAAGGCATTTGCCAAGCTGGAAAGGCACAAAATATGATACTTTTATCATCCATAAATTTCTTTATATTTAGCATAAATTCCAACTTATCTTGCTGATGTATATGCTCTATAACATCATGCACTAAAATAATATCGAATTTACCTAAATTCTGGTCTTGCATAGTCACAAAATTATCACAAATAAAAAAACCGTTTTGACCTGCTTCGCTAAATGATATTTTTGCTTGTTCTATTTTACCTTCATCTAAGTCTATACCAACTACTTCACAACCATTTTCAGCAAAAGGCAATAAATTACCAGCCTCACCACATCCAATCTCTAAGACTCTAACATTAGATTTTCCCAATAAATACTCAGACAAATAATCAAGATAAAACTCTCTTGATGTATCTGCCAATTCACAGAAATATAACTTTCTGTCCAAATGTCTTTTTTGCATAATACAATTTTTAAGTGTTTATCTATTTATTACGAAATAAAACAACATTAAATAAAAAATATAAATATACTAATCAATATTTTGTTTCGTAGAAAATATCATCCTAATCAAAAATGCCTATTGTATAAAAAACACATAAAGACTAATAACTTACTCTAAACAAAAATATTTTTTTTAAAATTCCTATATTTCAAAGATATTCGAAATAAATAGCTTACACTAAATTAATATTTATTTATTAATAAAATTTTCTTATATTACAGATTCAAAACAAGCTCATCACTAATAACTATCCAAACAGTGTCCTAAACGCCTCCTCTACTTTATTTACTCCTATTATTTCTATCCCCCACGTCTTTTTAGGCAACTGCTGACGGTTAAATTCCGGTATAACAATACGCTTAAATCCCAATTTAGCAGCCTCAGCTACGCGCTGTTCGATACGATTGACCGGTCGTATTTCACCACTCAAGCCCACTTCGCCAGTCATACATACACTTGAGTCAATGGCGATATCGAGATTGCTCGATAATACTGCGGCTATAACTGCAAGGTCGATAGCAGGGTCGTTGACACGCAGACCTCCTGCTATGTTGAGGAAGACATCTTTTTGTGGAAGTTTGAAACCTGCACGTTTCTCCAACACAGCCAACAACATATTCATTCGACGAATATCAAATCCAGTAGCTGATCGTTGAGGTACACCGTATGCCGATGTGCTAACAAGTGCCTGCACCTCAATCAAAAACGGACGCACACCCTCTATCATTGCCGAAATAGCGACACCACTCAACCCTTCGTTATTTTTACTCAACAACAATTCGCTCGGATTCACTACTTCTCGCAATCCACTACCTTGCATCTCGTAGATGGCGAGTTCGTCTGTGCTTCCAAATCGATTTTTATGAGCTCGCAATATACGATACATATAATGACGGTCGCCTTCAAACTGAAGAACTGTGTCTACTATATGTTCCAATATTTTAGGCCCAGCTATACTACCTTCTTTTGTGATATGACCAATCATCAAAACGGGAATTCCGCTCTCTTTAGCAAATTTAAGCAATGCACTTGAACATTCGCGCACTTGAGTGATTGAGCCTGCACTTTGCTCGGCTGTTTCGGTTACGATAGTTTGTATTGAGTCGACAATAAGTAAATCGGGATCAACTGTTTTAACGTGTGCAAATATCTCTTCAAGGCGTGTTTCGCTGACGATGTAGCATTCGCTTTCCATCACACCCACGCGCTCGGCTCGCATTTTAAGTTGATTTATACTCTCCTCGCCACTAGCATAAAGTATCTTCTTCCCCTTCATTTTCAATGCTACTTGCAATACGAGAGTCGATTTACCAATACCGGGTTCGCCACCTATAAGAACAAGACTGCCTCTAACTAATCCTCCACCCAAAACACGATTCAATTCACCGTTCATTGTGTCAAGTCGAGGTTCTGCCTTCACGTCAATCTCTGTTATTTTTCGAGGACGAACAGCACCACGCAAATCCTCATAGCCATGTTGTATACGCGACGACGACTCGGCCTTTATGGTTTGTTCCACAAAGGTATTCCACTGACCGCAAGCAGGACATTTACCATAAGCTTTTGGGTAGTCAGCCCCACACGCCGTACAAACATATACTTTTTTATCTTTTGCCATGTTTTTTTAAGTCTACACACAATGAGAGTGTGTATTTTTAAGTTTCGGTGAAGGTTGCTTGCACCTTGCTCTATAGTATATTTAAATTTTGTATTAAAAAAAGAGAATACACACTGTGAGTGTGTATTCAGGAATCGTTTTAATCGATTATTTCAAATCCACAATATGGAACTAAAGCTTTAGGAATGCGGATGCCTTCAGCTGTTTGATGATTTTCGAGCAATGCAGCCACAATACGAGGCAATGCCAAAGCTGAACCATTAAGAGTGTGGCAAAGTTCGGTTTTACCTTCAGCAGTTTTGTAACGACATTTTAGACGGTTGGCTTGATAGCTTTCGAAGTTAGATACCGAGCTCACCTCCAACCAACGTTGTTGAGCAGCAGAATATACCTCGAAGTCAAAAGTAATAGAAGAAGTGAAACTCATATCGCCACCACAAAGACGAAGTATACGATAAGGCAGCTCGAGTTTCTTAACCAAATTCTCTACGTGAGCAATCATCTCATCAAGGCTTTCGTAAGAGTGTTCTGGTTTGTCGATACGCACAATTTCGACTTTATTAAATTGGTGCAAACGATTCAAACCACGTACATCTTTTCCATACGAACCTGCTTCACGACG
The DNA here is from genome assembly GCA_045635445.1 of Candidatus Aphodosoma sp. Classification (GTDB taxonomy): domain Bacteria; phylum Bacteroidota; class Bacteroidia; order Bacteroidales; family Paludibacteraceae; genus Aphodosoma. Next base: position 15,760 of record JAZRCE010000134.1, on the reverse strand, counting down.
GAAACATGCTGAGTAAGCACACATTTTTTGTGGCAACTCTTTTTCACTTAAAATCACATCACGGAAAATATTTGTTACTGGCACTTCTGCTGTAGGAATAAGATAAAGATTATCGGCGGTAGCATGATACATTTGACCTTCTTTGTCTGGCAATTGACCTGTACCATAACCACTTGCTTCATTAACCACATATGGTGGCTCTACTTCAAGATAGCCAGCTTCACGCGCTTCGTCAAGGAAGAAGTTAATCAATGCACGTTGAAGACGTGCACCTTTACCTTTATAAATAGGGAAACCTGCACCTGCAATTTTCACACCCATTTCGAAATCAATAAGGTCGTATTTCTTGGCCAAATCCCAATGAGGAAGTGGTTCGAAACCTTCAAATACAGGATTTTCGCCACCTTGACGCTCTACGATATTGTCTTCGGCAGTGCGACCTTCAGGCACAGAATCGTTAGGCACGTTAGGAATTTGCAACAAAAGATTGCGTACTTCGTTTTCGGCCTCTTCCATTGCTGTTTTCAATTGAGCACTTTTATCTTTTAATTGAGCCACTTCGGCTTTAGCAGCCTCAGCTTCGGCTTTTTTGCCTTCTTTCATCAAACCTCCAATGCTCTTTGCATATTGATTCATTTGAGCCTGCATAGCATCAGACTCTTGTTGAGCTGTACGGCGACGAGCATCGGCTGCAATTACGTTATCAATCATCTCTGCCGCAGCAGCAAAATGTTTTTTCTCCAAACGGCGAACCACATCTTCACGGTTCTCCAAAATCATTTTTAAAGTAAGCATATTTTTTAAACTTTTAGTCGTGAGTAGCGAGATATGAAACCGACTCGTTTTACTCGTTTTATATTTTATTACTAATTACTATTTCACGGAAGATATTCTTCTTGAATATTTGTCATTGCGCCCCAAAGACTACTTGCTGCGTTAGGGTTCAATTCCTCCATTCGTTTTAAGATTTCGCGCACTTGCGGACGATTACTTACCTTCTCGTGCGGACAATTTTTTATCTGTTTTTGATATTCATGCTCCACAGCCAAAGCCTCAATTTCCTCTTCTCTCACCAATGCCAAAGGACGTATAATCGTCATATCAAACTTCGCCATTCGTAGCACTGGTGGCATCGTAGCATATGCTCCTTGGAAAATCTGATTCATCAAGAGAGTTTCCAATATATCATCTTTATGATGTCCAAGAGCCAATTTTGTACAACCAAACTCCTCTGCGACTTTAAACAATGTTTTACGCCTATTCCATGCACATAAAAAACACGGACCTCGTCCATCTTTTGTATCTTCGTCAAAATGAGTTGTCTTATGCACAAATTTCACTCCACGCGACTCACAAAATTCTTGCAAATAATCTAAATCTGACTGATAAGGCACATTCTCTACACTCACATGGCACGCCAACACCTCTATTTTTGGTTTAAAAATTTTTTGTCGTGCAGCCAGCACCTCCACTAATGCCAATGAATCCTTCCCTCCCGACAATCCAATCATCACCTTATCGCCATCTGCCAACATCTCATACTCCTTCATCGCTTTATTCGCCAATCGCAGTACCTTTTTCATTTTTTATTTTTTTAGCCTAAATAACAAGAGAACATATCTTCATATATTTCCAATCTTCCTATCTTTTAAATAATTCAATCTAGCAAATCAGGTCTCAATCTCTCCGTTCTCTCCAATGCTACCTCATGCTCCCATTCTGCAATTTTGCGTTCGTTTCCACTTAATAAAATTTCAGGCACTTTCATACCTCGATAATCAGCAGGTCGAGTATACACTGGCGGAGCCAACAAATTATCTTGAAACGAATCCGACAAAGCCGATTGTTCATCTCCTATTGCTCCAGGTATCAATCTCACAATTGCATCCGATATAATTGCTGCAGCCATTTCACCTCCCGTCAATACATAATCGCCAATAGAGATCTCCTTCGTAATCAACGCTTCACGCACACGATGATCAACACCTTTATAGTGTCCACAAAGTATGATAATATTTTCTTTCATGCTAAGTTGATTAGCCATAGGCTGACAAAATTGTTCCCCATCAGGTGCCGTAAAAATCACCTCATCATAATCACGCTCTGATTTTAATTTCTCAATACAACGAAATATAGGATCACACTGCAACACCATACCCGCACCAAAACCAAACGCATAATCATCAACTCTACGACGCACATCTGTCGAATAATCACGCAAGTTATGAACAACAATTTCCACAAGACCCTTTTCTTGCGCACGTTTTAATATTGAGCATGTTAAAGGACCTTCCATCATTTCAGGCAATACTGTAATTATATCTATTCTCATTGTATTTCGTAACAAAAATTGAACTTGCAAAGATAATAAAAAAAACTCATATTCTCATCATATATCAAAATCTTTATTTTAATAAACTTGCCAAATTATTAAATACAAAAAATGTCACTTCTAATTTTTTTTATTAACTTTGCAAAATATTATCAAAATTAACTGATTTACAAAGATCAAATACATTATGAACATATACATTAAAACACCAATAATTATACTTACATTAGCAATAACACTAATTGCACATAGTCAAAACCAGCCTATCAACAAATACTCAACTAGAACAACAAAAATAAAAAGTTTTTATAACAACGACAATCCTGAACCTTTCCCCTAGCGCAACTCAAACTCACAAAAATAAAGAAGCAAAAAGAAACAATTATACAACACATAAATATACATTTAACGAACCAACATTAACAAATCACATAACAAATAATGCTTGGGAGCGTACTCCATTTGGCGATATTAAATTTGCTCCAGGACAAAATCGAGTGGGTAGAAACGACAAACCATACGACCCTGCAACACCTCCTATTACACCCCCTACTCCTATCGGTAATGGAATTATCCCAACGTTACTATTTATTTCTGCATGGATACTAAAAACTAAAAAAAATCGACTCTATATAAATAATTAGTTTTAAAATCATAAACCTATGAAAATTCGAGTAATTATCTTCACTATTATATTAAATATCATATCCATGACTATATGGGCGGAAAATTTCTTGGTAAATTACTACCATAAAGGCACAATTGTGTATCAACAATCTGTTACAGAAGGCTCCTCTATCACCTCTTTCCCAAATATAAATCTAATATCTTGCAACGATAACTTGCCTTACTTTAAAGGTTGGATTACCGAAGAAAACAAAAACAATTATCTATCACAAAACACTACATGCCCTACGTTCATAACTGAAGAATATACTCCAACAACAAACATAAATCTTTATGCCGTATTTGCTGACAACGAAACTGAAAGTATAGAAAAGTGGACAAAAGTAACTAAAGCATCACAACTCAAAGATGGAGACAAAATAATCATTACCTCAAAAAGTTCCACCAAAGCAATGAGCAAAACTCTCGACAATAACCATTTTGTTGCCACCAACATAAATACAAACGAAGATAAAAGTGAAATATATATAACCAATGACGTACAAATCTTAACCCTTAAAGCAACAGATACAATAAACTATTTTGCACTTTTCAATGGTACAGAATATATCTGCAACACTTCAACAAGCGATAACACAATAGGTACAACTCTTACATACAACAACAAATGTATGTGGCAATTCATATTTGACAACGAAGATCATCTAGCATATATCATCAACCATTACACATACTTCGCCGAATCGCTATATTACAATGATAACTATTTTGCTTGTCACACCGACAACAAACAAAATGTTAACGTATATAAACTAACATATACAACTACAACCAACTATATTGTATGTAATGAACCAGATGCAAATCTGTATACCATCACCTTTCACGACGGAGAAAATACCACTAAACGCAACTACTCTAGTAACGAACCTATCACACAAGACAATACACCAACCCCAACTACAACCTGCGAAAATTGGCAATTCATTGGTTGGTCAACAACCAAAGTTACAAATTCATCCACATGTCCATCTCTCATACAATTCCCATTTACACTATCTAACGATTGTAACCTATATGCCATTTACACCCAAACAACAGAAACCAATCTGATAATGGACAACAAAACTATACCTGCCGAATGGACTGTCAATGAAACTCTATGTCACGACACATATATTGCTCTATTCAAAAACAATTATATTACTACTCCTACAATAAACAATATATCTCACATAGATATAGAAATGAGAAACATACTCTCGACTTCCTCTAAAGACTTTTACTTAATATTAAAAACTGATATCGAAAAACTAAATTTTACCATTAAAACTGATGGTACAACAAAACTATACACTATCACGTTCACATCACCCACAACAACAAGTCTTAAGTTTACATCAAATTCAAATACACAAAACGAAGGTCTATACATTAAATCTATCACCATACACCACTCTCCCATATACACTTCAGACCCAATTTGCAACGAATACGCAACTTTGAGTTTCAATGCAAATGGAGGAAAAGAAACAAATAATGCCTATAAAATAAAACAAATAAAAGGACAACCTATACAATTGCCAAATACGATGTTCTCTCACGCTCAAAAAGAGTTCATAGGATGGAACTCCACTCCAGATGGATCCGCCACAAAATATGACGACAATGAAATAATAAAAAATCTTTCAGATAACATCACACTATTTGCTCAATGGGGTACACTCAAAATTATAGATACCGACGAAGCATGGTCGATCAACACAAACACGACAATCGATAAATTGAAAATAAAAAGTATAAATGAAAATTCAGGAAAACTGACTATAACAAATAAAGCACAATTAAATGTAAAAGATATTATTTTCGAAAAAAAGATTGATGGTTCACGCTACCATTTCATTTCTCTCCCTTTCAAATGTAAAATCGCAGACATACTAGCCTATAATACTAGTGGCAAATTACTAGAATATGCAACTCTAACATCTGGCGATTGGGTAATATGCCAATACGATCAAACTATTGCAGCAAAAAATGCAGGAGATAAAACACAGAACGCTTGGGTTGAATTATTAGACCCTGAAACAATACTCGAAGTTAATCGCGGGTATATCATTGGTCACTTTGGTAACAAAGATGATTTTATAACTCTAAAATTCTCTTCTACATCAACACAAACCATATCTGAACCAACAACAACCACACTCTCTTTTAACCCAAATTACCAATGGTATACAGATGGAGCTTCTCCATCATCTAACGGATGGAACTTAATCGGACAACCTTTTTATGAAACACTACAACAAGGCACACTTACCAATTATGTAACTATTCCAAACTCGGATGGTAAAACATATACTCAAATGTTCTACAAAGACGCTCTCACCAATCAACTTATCACTCCTTTTTATAGTTTTTTCATACAAATCAAAGAAAATTTAGCTCCAACATTTTATATCGAAGCATCAAATCAAACCTTACTATCAAACAAAAAAGACCAACAAATATCTATTTACATTGGCAATGATACACATAAAGACAAAACTACAATAATCAACAATCCTTTATGCACGCCAGAATACGAAATCGAAAATGATCTACAAAAATGGATCGGATTTTCCGATATACCACAAATATACACTATCGAAAACAATATAAAATTAGCCTTTAATTCACTAGAAATAACCAAAAACACAACAATAGACCTAGGAGTATATGCTCCAATAGATGGAAATTACACCTTTAGTTCAAAAAATCACCCATCAACTTATCTACTTGACACACTAAATTCTACAATAACCAATATAAGCCAAACCCCATATACAACCTATCTAACACAAGGCGAACACAATACACGTTTCAAAATATATTTTACCAACAATCAAACATCTGAAACAGTTATACCTTATAACATATCATATTACATTAAAAATGGCACAATATATATTGAAAATATGCCTATTGGGTCTATTGTATACATATATGATGCATTAGGAAGAGAAATAGGAACAACAACAATAGGAGAATATACGATTAAATTACGTGGTGTATATCATATAATTATAAAAAAAGATGAAATAAAAATAAATAATTATACCATAATTTTTTGATATTTCAAAAAAAATATATACCTTTGCAATGTTAATACTAATCAAAAAAAACTATAATTTATGAAAAAATTACTTTTGACTTTCGCTCTAGTAGTTTGTGCTTTCATCTATGTTAACGCACAACCTCGCGCTATTGGTGCTAATCTTGGTTACAATGTAGGTTTCTCGTATCAACATGGTTTTGGCGAATCTAATTTCTTAGATGTTGCGGTTGATATCCCAATGTACAATGGCATCGGTGCTATCGTTACATACGATTGGGTTGACCCTTTTAATGCTCCTGTTCCTTGGAATAACAAAGGTTCTTGGAATTGGTATCTTGGTGTTGGTGCTGCTGGTGGTTTCTATGGTCTTTTTAATCATGATCTCATAAATGGCGCTTATGTTGGTGTTGCTGGTCACGTAGGTATTGCTTATGACTTCTGGTTCCCACTCCAACTTTCACTCGACTATCGTCCTAACATTGGTGTTGGTTTCTGGGAAAACGGCGTAGGTTTCAACAACCATGGTTTCTATGGTATCTCTCTTGGAGTTCGCTATAGATTCTAATCTAAACCAAATAAAAAAAAGGTTGACTCGTTGAGTCAACCTTTTTTTGTCTCATATTATATTATTTTTGACGAGGGAACAAAAGAATTGGAGTGCCATGGAATTCCCATGTTTCACGCAATTTATTTTCTAAGAAACGCATATATGGTTGCTTGATATATTGTGGTAAGTTAGCAAAAAACACAAATGTTGGCACTTGTGTATCTGGCAATTGTGACACATATTTAATTTTAATGTACTTACCTTTATATGCAGGTGGTGGATAATTTTCAATAAGAGGCAAGAAAAATTCATTGAGTTTCGCAGTAGAAATCTTACGTTTTTTATTCTCATACACCTCAATAGCAGTTTCCACTACTTTATAGATACGTTGTTTTGTAAGTGCCGATGTGAAGATAATTGGAAAATCTGTAAACGGAGCTAAACGCTCTCGGATTGCATCTTCATAACGTTTAATATCTTTTGGTGTTTTACTCTCAATTAGGTCCCATTTATTTACACAAACGACCAATCCTTTGCGGTTTTTTTGTATCAACGAGAAGATGTTAAGATCTTGACTTTCAATACCACGAGTAGCATCAATCATAAGAATACAGACATCGGAGTTTTCAATAGCACGAATCGCACGAATAACTGAATAATACTCAATATCTTCATTAACTTTAGCTTTCTTACGAATACCTGCTGTATCCACAAGATAAAAGTCATGACCAAATTTGTTGTAACGAGCATAAATCGAATCGCGTGTCGTACCTGCAATATCTGTCACAATATGACGATCTTCTCCAATAAACGCATTGATAATCGACGATTTACCTGCATTTGGACGTCCTACCACGGCAAAACGAGGAAGTTCTTCAAGTTGCTCATTGCTATCAGGCTTTAAATATTCGAGAAGACGGTCGAGCAACTCACCTGAACCAAGACCATTGATGGCTGACATGATATAAGGATCACCAAGACCAAGACCATAGAATTCGGCAGCTTGATATTGGAGGTCGAAGGTATCAACTTTGTTAGCTACGAGAATAACTGGTTTTTTAGCAGAACGAAGGATTTGAGCTACATGTTGATCGAGATCGGTAATACCACTCATAACATCAACCACAAACATTATAACATCAGCTTCTTCGATAGCAATAGATACTTGTCGGTTGATTTCTTCTTCAAAAACATCTTCTGAATTTACGACCCAACCACCTGTATCAACAACAGAAAAATCGCGACCACACCATTCACAAAGTCCGTATTGGCGATCACGAGTTGTACCTGCCTCATCGTTTACAATTGCACGACGAGACTTAGTCAAACGATTGAAAAGTGTAGATTTACCCACATTTGGACGACCTACAATAGCAACTAAATTACTCATTATAAATAAAAAGCTTTATGGTCACCGATGTCTTCACAGACATTCCGTCACTCTCATTCTATTCATCAGAGCGGAAAGGCAACCGAGGTTAATAATTCGACTGCAAAGTTACAAAAAAAATGGTTAATACACAAACATTTGGCAATTTCACTATTTTTTTGTAACTTTGCATCTTGAAATCGTAGACTTTTTCAGCAACGAAGCTGATTAGTAAAACACGACGGATCACCTTATACATATGACCCACAAAGCTGGTTTTGTCAACATCGTAGGTAACCCTAACGTAGGAAAATCTACCCTCATGAACGCCCTCGTCGGCGAACGTATTTCTATCATCACTTCCAAAGCTCAAACAACTCGCCACCGCATCATGGGCATCGTCAACGGCGAGGATTTCCAAATCGTATATTCCGACACTCCAGGAGTACTCAAACCTAACTACAAACTCCAAGAGTCTATGCTCGGATTCTCTCAATCAGCTCTCACCGATGCAGATGTGCTTCTATATGTAACCGATGTACTCGATTCAGCTGAAAAAAATGCATTCTTCCTCGATAAAGTCAAAAAGATGGAGCACACCAACACCATCTTAATTATCAACAAAATCGACCTTATCGACCAAAAGAAACTTGAAGAACTCGTCGAATTTTGGCACAAAGAACTTCCTAGCGCAGAAATCTTCCCTATCTCTGCTGCTGAAAAATTTGGCATAGAACAACTATTCGAACGTATCAAAGCTCTCCTTCCCGATTCTCCTCCATTCTTTGACAAGGATGCTCTCACCGACCGTCCAGAACGCTTCTTCGTAAATGAAATTATTCGCGAAAAAATCCTTCTCAACTACGACAAAGAAATTCCTTACGCCGTCGAAGTTATGGTCGAAGAATTCAAAGAAGAAGAAAACCTCATACGAATCAGTGCCGTCGTATTCTGCGAACGCGATTCACAAAAAGGCATCATCATTGGTAAACAAGGCGCTGCTCTCCGCAAAGTTGGTACTGATGCACGCAAAGATATTGAAGCATTTTTCGGCAAAAAGGTCTTCCTTCAATTATATGTTAAAGTAGAAAAAGATTGGCGCAACCGCGAACGCAAACTCCGCAACTTCGGATACCAACTCGAACACAAAGACTAAAATTATGAAAAAAATCGCAACCACTATCATAATTATCGCCATCGTCATGAGTTTCACCATGTACCACAACAAACAACATGAAACTCAAACAAAACCATCCATCTCAAAAATAGAACTAATTGAAATAAATGGTTCTCGCAAAAACGACACTATGGCATCCCTCATAGCTCCTTATAAAGCACTAAAAGATAGCGCTATGAATATTATCGTAGGTCAATCTATCGAAACAATGGAAGTCGCTCTACCCGAATCTTCTCTTACTCGTCTCATCGCCGACATTCTTCTTACCGAAGCACGCAAAACCGACCCAAATGTCAATATGGCAATCACAAACATCGGAGGCATACGTCGTCCTCTCTTCCAAGGAAACATAACCGTTGGCGATGTATATGAAATCCTACCTTTCGACAATTCATTACTTATACTCGAATACAAAGGCTCCGACATTATCGCAATTGCAAATGCCATTGCCGCCAAAGGTGGCGAATCAATATCTGGCATAACACTCGACATTCAAAATCACATAGCCACAAACATCCATATAAACAACCAACCAATCGATTCAACCAAAACTTACAAAGTAGTTACAACCGACTATCTATCTTGGGGTAACGACCAACTTGCTCCTCTTGCCAACTACATCAACTCAACACCACTCAATCTCATGATGCGTGATGCTATGCTCAACTATTTAAAAGACAACGACACTATCTATGCTCCAACCACCAAACGTATCTATCTAAAATGAAAAAAATAATATATATATTATCGCTATATCTACTCATAGCTTGCGCTCCTAAACAAGAGCGACAACCACTGCAAATCATTTTCACAAACGACTCACATAGTCAGATCGAACCCCTAAAAGGCTTTGGTGGATTTGAAGCTCGATTTGCAACCATCGACTCTCTCCGCAAACTCAATCCAAACACAATCCTACTCGATGCTGGCGACATGTGGCAAGGTTCGCCTTATTTCAATATGTTTCACGGGAAAGTAGAAGTCGATGCATACAACCTAATGAAATATAACGCCGCCACTATCGGCAACCACGAATTCGACTATGGTATCGACACACTCTCAGCACGCATTTCAGAAATGCAATTTCCTATCATTTGTGCCAACTACGATTTCGGTTCTACACCACTCGCCAAACAAATTCAACCCTACACAATCATAGAACAAAACAATTGGCGCATCGGCATCATCGGCCTGTCTGTCAATCCAGAAGGACTAATCCTACAATCAAACTGCCAAGGCATAACATACCTCGACCCAATAAATCAAGTAAACCACTACGCAAACCTACTCCATAATAAACTAGCTTGCGACTTCATTATCGTACTCTCTCACTTAGGTCTCCACGACGATACAATATTCAATAATGTATCCGATAGTGCACTAATTGCAAACACTTCTAACATCGACCTCCTCCTCGGCGGACACACACACCAATACAAAGGCGTATTCTATTTCACAAACCTCAATGGCGATACCATACCTGCAATTCAAGAATACAAAGCTGGACAAAAAATATACTCTATAACTATAAAATAATAAAATTATGAAAAAATTCCTACTCTCAATCTTTGCGTTCACCGCAATATCTGTATCTATCAATGCACAAGATACAGCAAAAAAAGTAGCCGCCGATGCTCAATCACAAGCTGCTGCAATCATCAAAACAACACAAACCGAAGATGCTACCGAAAAAAAATCCAATTGGAAAATTTCAGGTATTCTCACTTTCAACGCATCAGCAACAAGTCTCATCAATTGGGCTGCCGGTGGCAACAACAACATCAACATGGTAGCTGCTGCCAATGTATCATTCCTATACAAAAACGGACCTTTCGCTTGGGACTCTAACATCGACACCGATTTCGGCGAATCTTTCGTTGACAACAACCTCCACAAATGGCAAAAAACCAACGACAAACTCAACATCTCTACTAAATTCGGTTGGGAAATGACTAAATCTTGGTATCTCACTGCTCTCGGTTCATTCAAAACTCAATATGCTCCGGGTTACGACTACTCTCAAGAGATCCTCTCTCCAATCTCTAAAATAATGACACCTTCATACACCGATATCTCTGTCGGTATCGACTGGAAACCTAACAGCATCTTCACTGTCTACGTATCTCCTATCGCAGGCCGTATCACTACTGCTACTACCGACGAACTCCGCACTAAATATTTCGGTGCCGACTATGTAGAAAAACATCTAAACCCTGAAACTGGCTTCTGCGCTCGCAACTACCAAGCCGAATTCGGTGCTTCGCTCAAAGCAGGTGTAAACTACGACAAAATAGACAACCTCAAAATCATCTCTACTGTAACTGTCTTTACACCATATTCAGCAAAACCTCACATCGACCTCGATTGGGATTTCTCTATCTCTTACCAATTCCTAAAAGTACTCAACGTATCACTAGGCACTCAACTCAAATACTACGACCGCGTTCTCTTCGACAAAATCGATCCTGAAACTAAAACTCCTATCCTAAACGCAGATGGTACAATAGCTCAAGGTCCTCGCGTTCAATTCAAAACTATCCTCGGTCTTGGTATTGGTTACAGCTTCTAATAAATCACCATATATCAATAAAAAATCTCGGCATCAAAGATACCGAGATTTTTTTATTTTACAACTTTAATTAAAATGCAACCTTCTTAGTAATAGTTTTAGAACCATCTATCACACGTACAAGATAAACCCCACGATTCAAATTAGAAACATTAATTTCCTCTTCTCTATCATACGACACAACCAATGCTCCAACCATAGAATAAATCTCTACCGATGTATAATCACCCACAATTTTAAGTTTGCAACCATTCACATACACATCTACCGCTAAATCATTAACATTATCCACCGCTGTCTCATTATTCAAAATAATCATAGGCATAGACATCATACCAAAACCTGCATCTGTAGCATACGTACCACAATAAACAGATTTATCATCCGATGAACTCATAATACCATTCGAAATAGTAGAAAATATCATCTCTCCATCATCAAAAATAACAAAAGGAATACCTCCAAAAAGCGAATCCTCAAACACCTTTGTTTTTGTATTATAACGGAAACCTACAGCTTGCAATTCCCCATCAGCATAACCTGTACCATTAAATGAGTGCTCTCCACAAATCCACTCTCCATTTGGAGAAACATTATTCACAGTACCACCCCACCAATATTGTCCATCAACACCACCATCTGTATCATCAATAATTCCATCTTCATTCGTGTCTTCTCTATCAATATCTTCTTTACCAACCAACAAGGTTCTATCTAGAAGAGAGTCGTTGAAATGATTCTCCCAAATCATAACATTAAAACAACCAAAATTATTAACACCATGACCACCTAACCAACGGCCATCATTCGACATATGGTATGCTCGATCTCCTTGCGACAATATCTTAGTTGGATCTTTATCTACTGGCTTTTGCAATTCATATTCAGGATTAAGCGGATCATCATTCGTACGCACCCAAACACATGCCACTTCCCTATCATTACCATTTGTCATTCTCATTTGAACATAACCACCTATATATCTACCATCTGCAGAAATAGATGTCGCCTCTCCATAAACAGCATTCTCATAAAGAATTCTACCATCAATCTCTTTAGGTAATTCCAACTTAGTCCACATACCTGTAGAAATATTATAATAACCAGGTTCAGACTCATAAAGCTCTGCATCATCAAAAGTATAACGACCCACAACAATTCCATCATCTGAAACATCCATTGCTGATGCCGACACCAAATGACTAAATTCTGGATCTTCCGCATATTCTGGATTAAGACAAAATATCGAATCTTCTTCAACCAAATAAACAAACCCAGTATTTGCCCCTCCATAAGACGCACTACTATAACCAGCTACATACTTACCATTGTTCGACACTTTATTAAATACAGCTCCACCACAAAAATCATATTTTTCAAATGTCAATCGCTTCTGGGCGTCAACTGACATTACACCCACCAATAGGGCAACTATTAGAGTAATTTTTTTCATAATAATAAATTTTTTATCTAAAATAAGAAGCACTAGAAATAACAACATAAACTTTTTTTACATCATATTTCTCATGCTTCATATCTAATGAATTAATATTTATAGTGTAATTTTTCTTGTTATTGCTTGATTTTCATTTATAACACGAACCAAATAAACCCCTTTTGTAAAATTTGAAAGATTAATTTCATTCATTATTCCGTCAAAAGAAGCAATCATTGCTCCCGAAACAGAATAAACTTCTACCGAAGTATACTCTCCTTCAATCGTAAGAATCGAATTATTAACAAATACATTAACTCCCAAATCTTCTACATTTTCAACTGCTGTTTCATCCATCAAAATAAGCATAGGAACATTCAAATTGCCCAAATCTGTAGCTATAACAGCTGTTCCACATTGCACACTCTTATCGTCCGACGAACTCATAACTCCTGTACGATCAAAAATCATTTCTCCATCATCAAAAACAACAGTTGGACATCCTGCCATCAAAGAATCTTCCAACACCTTTGTTTTTGTATTATAACGAAAACCCACAGCCGATTGATTTGCTTGTCCATAACCCGTTCCATTAAAAGTATGATAACCAACTACCCATTCACCATTTGGAGAAATACAAGAAACAATACCATTCCAATCATATTGACCTTCATCTGCGCCATCTTCATCATCTATTACACCATCTCCATTATCATCTACAGAACGATCCCAATCATCCTTGCCAATAATAATTTGACGATCTAAAAGCGAATCATTGAAATGATTCTCCCAAATCGTTACATTGAAGGAACCCGATTTAGCCGACGAATTACCACCCATCCATTTTGCATCATCAGACATATGCCATGCCCAATCACCATTACATGAAATTTTTGTGTGGTCTGTATCAATAGGCATTTGCAATTTATATTCTGGATTCAAAACATCGTCGTTTACACGCACCCACACACATGGCACATCACGAGGAACAATCTTAATACCCTCACTATTATCCATTCTCGATTTCACATAACCCGAAATATACTTACCATCTGAAGAAATAGATGTTGCCTCTCCATATTTCGACCCTGCCTCTGTTATCTTACCATCAACACTTGAAGGCAATTCCAATTTTGTCCATAAGCCTGTCGAAAGATTATAAATTGCAGGACGACGATACGTATCATCAAAACAATAATGACCAGCAACAATACCATCATTCGAAACATCATTTGCCGCTGCCGACACAAGATGACTTTGCTCTGGATATTCTTCCCATTCTGGATTAAGAACCACCATCTCTCCACTCTCTACAAGATAAACAAACCCAACATTACTACCATTCAACGATGCTTCTGCATATCCTGCCACATATTTACCATTATTCGAGACCTTATTAAATATTGCACCTATACAATAATCAACATTCTCAAATGTAATAACACGTTGTGCTTTAACCACAACAAGACTCAAAAGTAGAGCCATAACAAGAGTAATTTTTCTCATAAAAGATTTATTTTTAGATTATTATTTTTATATTTATCAAAACCAAAATATACGTGACAAAGTTACAAAAAATAATCCATACAACAACTAAGTCATATGGATTATTTATCGAAAAAGAATAAATTTTTATTATTTTTCATTCTTTACTGCAAACCAAAGCACGCCCGAAATTGCCAAACATACAGCACAAATCACAAAAATAATCGATTTATCTGCTGCATTATCAACCACTTCGCCCATCTTGAAGCTCGCTACCAACTGTGGCAACACTACCGAAAGGTTAAAAATACCCATATACAAGCCCATCTTTGTTTGGTCAACTTTCTCACTCATAATTGCAAATGGCAACGACACCAACGATGCCCAACCAATACCCACAATAGCAAGTGCAGCAAAGAAAACTACAATATTCGAACCAAACATCGCAATAATTGCATAACCCAACGCCATCAACAAAATCGACCATGTATGTGTACGAGTAGCACCTATCTTATTTGCCACTACATTCAACACCAACACTGGGAATATAGCACCAATCAAGTCACGAGTCAAGAATGCCATCGAGTTTGTTTGCTCCATTGGTTTTCCTGATGCAAGACCTATAATTTGTGTCGAAACATAGAAAAACATATAAATGTTCATTGTCTGAACACCCCACCATGTGAATGAGTGTGCCAACAATATTTTCTGGAATTCGTGCGTATTCTCTTTCACTTTGAACACATTAAGAAGCACAAGCGCAATAGCCACAAGTTCTACTACCACACATGCCAACTCTACAGTGCTGAGCGAGAACAATCCAAATATATTCACACTTGAAGTATCTTCCAGACCAAACAATTTAGCCACAATCACATAAATACCATATATCAAGAAACCATAAAGTGGCAAAACTGCATTGTTCATATCTTTAAGCACTCGTTTAAGCTCTCGGTCTTGGCGATTAAAAATATCGTCAAAATCGTCAAACGAAGTCTTCAACTGCTCTGCTTTTGCATCTTCTGGCACCTCCAATTCGCGTGGCTCCTCAATCATAAACGAAGGTATAAGCGTGAAAATCAATGCTATCACCACACCCACGTAGATAAGCACCTCATTACCCAA
>JAZRCE010000133.1:0-5590 GCA_045635445.1 Candidatus Aphodosoma sp. | reverse complement strand
CTTAGGCATACGTTGCACCTCGAGTGAGAGTATTTGGAGTTGACTCATCACATCAGGCACACATGAAGGCACCATACCAAGGTCTTCACCACACACAAGCATATCGGTTGTATTTAGCAATGCAGGCAATTTGCGCATAGCCTCTGAGCTCCATTGATTAGTGTGACGATGATAGAAGTATTCATCGTGAATGCGTTGGATGCACCATTTTTCGTGATCAGATAGTTCGGCAAACGATTGCGATTTCATCACATTGATACGAGGGTGATAATAGCCAGCATTTGCACGGTCTTCAATGAAAATCACTTCACAATAGAGCGACAAAAGTTTGTCGAGTATATCAGCATATTTTGGCAACAAACCATTGCGCACAAAACTATCTTCCAACTTACGTTGAGTGTCGTATTCAGGTTTAAAAACATAACGGTCGTGACTGCGGTGATTGAAATAAGCACCTATAATCTCCTCTGTATCGCCTGCGAATAGATTATATAAATTATATTTTGTTACATATGGTATAGTATAGCGGTCGCGATCGAACCAAAAACCGTAGTGCTCTATCTCTGAGACTGACAAAGGCATTGAAGGATTAAAATAACCTAATAAGCCCCATACACAATCAGTAGGAATTTCCCATATACGGAAGAAACCGAGGATGTGGTCGATACGGAAAGCGTCGAAATAGCGACCCATATTTTGGAAACGAGACATCCACCAAGCGTATTTATCTTTGGCCATTTCAGCCCAGTTGTAAGTTGGGAAACCCCAATTTTGACCAGTCACAGAGAAATCGTCAGGTGGGGCACCTGCTTGTTTATCTAAGTTGAATAATCGTGGGTTCACCCACGCATCTACGCTTGTAGCACTGATACCAATAGGCAAATCACCTTTCACTACTACCCCTTTAGAATGGAGGTATTTAATAGCCTCACATAGTTGCGCATCGAGCGAGAATTGAATAAAATAGTACAATTCAACCGCCTTTTTATTTTTCTTGATAAACGCCTCTCGTTTAGTTTCAGAATATTCGGCATATTCGCCCCATTCCGCATAGTTATCTGTGTTATATTTATCTCTTAGACAAGAGAATACAGCATAATCTTTCAACCAATGAGCATTCTCTTTAATAAAAGCTTTGAACTCTTTGTTAGCAACAATTTCGTCATATTTTTCAGCAAAAATATCACGAATATAGTTCCATTTAAGTTCGTTAACTGCAGAATAGTTAATTGTTGATAATTCGTTAAGTTCTTTAGCCTTAGTGCGATACTCTTTCATTTTTGACGAACTATCCAATTTACCCAATGCCTCCATGTTGAGATACATAGGGTGAAGAGCATACACCGAGTTAGCGCGATAAGGATAAGAATCGAGATCGGTGTGAGTCGAAGTTGTGTCATTAATAGGCAAAATTTGAATCAACTTTTGACCACGAGCCACTGCCCAATCAGCCATACATTTCAAGTCGAGAAATTCGCCTACGCCCCAACCTTTTTTACTACGCAACGAAAACACAGGGATAGCCACACCTGTGCCATGCCAATTATAGTCGATACGAATAGAGTTAGTAAACACTTTTGAACCCGATACCAACGGCATACGGCGGTTTTCGCCTAATTCCCATTTTACTACTGCGTTAGTAGCGCGATCGTAGACCACAAATTTATATTCAGCATGAGTGAGATATGCATTAGCAGGCAATTTTATCCACCACCAACCACCGGCCGATGGAGTGAGAGCCACTTTGCGCGATTCGTCCCAATTGCCAAGAAACTCCTGATTGCCAAGCATAGCTACCCCTTCCGAAGGCAACACACCTGGCGCATTGAGCATCAAAAGCACCTCACCTTTTTTTAATCGAGGCAATGCCTTTTCGTCCTTTTGACGCATAAGACATTCGGTAAATGCTTTAGTTTCGAACACCGAGCGCACTTCACGCCATCCGAATTCATCTTCCACATCTATATCACCCTCATGTGCAGGCAAATAACGATATTTAGGTGAATCAAGTACCTGAGTAGCATCGGCATTCACCAATAGATATTGATAGCGTATAGCTTTTGATTTAGGCAATTCGAGTTCGGCAGTCCACACCGCATTATGGTAATACGACATGGCATGCATTTCATCACCTATTTTTACATATAAATTCTGTCCAAATTTAGTCGGACAATATAATCTAAAAGAAACCATAATTCTATCCTCCGCATTTTGAGTATCCGCAATTGCTACAAACGAGACAACCCTCTTTCATCACGATTGTGTGTTGATGGCATTCAGGGCACTCCATCGACTCCATCGATGTTCCATCAGGGATATATTTCTTGAGTGCGCGTTCAACACCTGCTTTCCATGTATTGATTGACTCGCTATCCAATTGAAGACTACCAACTAATTTCACTACTTGGTCGATAGGCATACCATAACGCAAGACACCTGAAATGAGTTTTGCATAGTTCCAATACTCTTTATCGAACTTATGCGAAAGACCTTCAACAGTTGTTTTATACCCACGAGTATTCTTATATTGGAAGTCATAGCGACGATTGCCTTCATCGTCGGTAGTTTTGATAATCTTACCTTCAGTCACCGATTTAGGCAATAAAATACCCTCTTCGTCATCGGCAATACCAGTAAAAATTTCATAAGGACGGCCGTCTTTTAAGCCTACGAATGCAATCCATTTTTCTTTTTTATTCTGGAATCGCACGATATCGCAATTCAATTCTTTAGGACGCTCATATTCCGACATAGAGAAGCACACGCAGCGTTTATCATCTTTTTTATCATCATCTTTTTTCGATACCGACACAAGCACGCCAGAACGCGAACCATCGCGATAAATAGTACATCCTTTGCAACCCGATTTCCATGCTTCGAGATAAAGTTGCGATACGAGTTCTTCTGTAGCAGTAGCAGGCAAGTTGATAGTCACACTGATGCTATGGTCAACCCATTTTTGCACGCGACCTTGCATTTTCACTTTTTGCAACCAGTCGATGTCGTTAGATGTAGCTTTATGATAAGGTGAGCGAGCGATAATTTCATCCAATTCCTCTTGTGTATAGTTTTTTTCGGTGTCAATACCATTCACACGCATCCATTCTGCAAATTTGTGATGGAACACTATATATTCTTCGAATGCATCACCCTCTGGATCAATAAAGTCAACGCGGACATTCACATCATTAGGATTCACCTTGCGACGACGTTTATACACAGGCATAAACGCAGGCTCGATGCCCGAAGTTGTTTGAGTCATGATACTTGTAGTGCCTGTAGGTGCGATAGTCAAACAAGCAATGTTGCGGCGACCATATTTCACCATCTCTTGATACAACGCCTCATCTTGCGATTTGATACGAGCTACGAATGGGTTATTCTCTTCACGTTTAGCATCATACACTTCAAACGCACCACGTTCTTTAGCCATTTGCACACTTGAACGGTAAGCCTCAACAGCAATTACGCTATGCACTTTTTCAGAGAATTCGGTAGCCTCTTCTGTTCCGTAGCGCAAACCAAGTGCTGCCAACATATCACCCTCCGCAGTAACACCAACA
The DNA here is from genome assembly GCA_045635445.1 of Candidatus Aphodosoma sp. GTDB lineage: Bacteria > Bacteroidota > Bacteroidia > Bacteroidales > Paludibacteraceae > Aphodosoma. The sequence continues at coordinate 2,027 of JAZRCE010000133.1, read as the reverse complement.
CCAGTACGACGACCTTTCAATGTCTTCGCCATAATCTTTTCCCACAACTCATACTCGGTGCGTTTAACGATGTTATCTTCTGGGTCAGTTGCTATTTTAGCAAGAATCTTTTCAATCTTCTCAATTTCAAGGTCGATAATATCGTCCATGATACGTTGAGCCAAACCTACGTGTTGACGGAAGAGATCGAAATTGAACTTAGCCTCAGACGTAAACGGATTCTCTACGTATGAATATAGGTTGATAGCCAACAAACGACAACTATCATAAGGGCACAATGGTATTTCACCGCAAGGGTTAGTAGAAACAGTGCGATAACCAAGGTCGGCATAGCAATCGGGCACTGACTCGCGTAATATTGTATCCCAAAATAATACCCCAGGTTCAGCACTACTCCACGCATTATGAATAATCTTATTCCACAACGCCTTAGCATTCACTTTTTGCGTTACCATTGGTTCGTTAGAATACACAGGATATTGTTGTGTATACTCTTCTTCGCTCTCCACAGCGCGCATAAAGTCATCGTCAATCTTCACCGACACATTTGCACCAGTCACCTTACCTTGCACCATCTTAGCATCAATGAATTTTTCTGAATCAGGGTGTTTGATAGCAACAGAAAGCATCAAAGCACCACGACGACCGCCTTGCGCCACCTCGCGAGTCGAGTTCGAGTAGCGTTCCATGAAAGGCACGATACCAGTCGATGTCAATGCAGAGTTTTTTACAGGCGAACCCTCAGGGCGAATATGAGTCAAATCATGCCCCACACCACCACGGCGTTTCATCAATTGCACCTGTTCTTCGTCGATTTTGAATATACCGCCATACGAGTCGGCCAAACCATCCACACCAATTACGAAGCAATTCGACAACGACGACACTTGGAAGTTGTTGCCAATGCCTGTCATCGGACTACCTTGTGGCACGATATAACGGAAATGGTCAAACAAATCGAACAATTGTTGTGCGCTAAGCGGATTAGGATATTTCACTTCGATGCGCGCAATTTCGTTAGCCAAACGCCAATGCATGTCAGCAGGTGTGCGTTCATACAAATTGCCTTGCGAATCCTTCAAGGCATACTTATTCACCCATACTTGAGCAGCTAATTCATCGCCACCAAAGTACTCTTTCGAAGCCGCACGAGCCTCTTCTTCATTAATTTTTATCTGTTCCACGGTATATATAAGTTGAAATTTGAAATTTAAAATCTAACAATTAAAGATTAAACAAAAGTCTTTAAATAAAAGTCATTTGATTTTTTAGAACAAAAAAAATCCAGTAAAAAAAGTAATATTAAACAATTTTCTACTTTCACATTTTTGTTAACATTTTGTAAATCATTTTCAAAAAAGTTTTCCAAAACCACACACTATGTCTAACAAAACGCCATGCAAAAATACTATTTTTTTATAACATACCAAAAGAAAAAACAACTTTTTTTCACAAAAGTTACTAACACCCTAACTTCCCTAACAAACGCTATCCACTACACAAAAAAACGCACCCAACATACGCACCATTATCGCTTGTCATCCACCCATTTTTTTCCTTTACATACATCGCCTTTATTCTCCTTTTACCAGTTCCTATACAAACAACATCATAGAAAACTTTTATAATAATTGTAGAATCTCGCCCCCCTATTGTTTTATTGACGAGGATTATACAATCACAAAAAACAGTATAAAAACAAAAAAGTTCTACTTATGGTAGAACTTTTTTAATTCTAAAACATCATATAACACACTGACCATCATACCGATACAAATAATCAGTTGTTTATGATGTCAAAGATACAAAATTTGAATGGAACTCACAACGACATAGGCGAATACTGTAATAATAAAACTGTTGTTTATGATGTCAAAGATACAAAATTTGAATGGAACTCACAACGAATATCAAGTCGCAAGTTGTCAGTTGCAGGTTGTTTATGATGTCAAAGATACAAAATTTGAATGGAACTCACAACATTTCGGGCTTTCGATATTCCAACAAAGGTGTTGTTTATGATGTCA
>JAZRCE010000132.1:0-14680 GCA_045635445.1 Candidatus Aphodosoma sp. | reverse complement strand
TCCCTACTTTAATAAAAATTCAGTAAACTCTTCTAAACTGCGTTGTAATACACTACCCACTTTCAACTGCTCTTCATACATAGATATCATCGTTGGGCTCATACTGCGATTTAAAGCATAACGAACAACTTCGGAATTTGCATCCTTACACATTAATATACCTATACTTGGATTCTCATTACTACGTCGCTCTGATTGATCTAATGCCTCTAAATAAAACTCTAATTGTCCTAAATCACGTGGATCAAATTCGGTCGTTTTCAACTCAATTGCTACCAAACATTGCAATGCTCTATGATAAAACAACAAATCACAACGATAAATTTTCCCTCCAACCTCCAACGGATGTTCTTCATCGACAAAAAGAAAATCTTTTCCTAACTCAACAATAAATTCTCGCATGTGCTGCACAATACCTTTCCTCAAACGCGACTCTTTATATTGCTTCGGCAATCCAAGAAATTCCAATATCGCCTTATCTTTGAGTAATAACTGAGTTTGTGGATAAGTCGTTTTCAACATATCTGATTGCCACTTTTTGTCATTTAGCATACGAGAATATGTATCCGACTTTATTGCACGTTCAAGTTCTTTGTTTTTGAGATGCTCATATTCAGCGTAAAGAATATAGAAAATGTATTGATCTATTGTAGAACACCTTTGAAGAATTAATTGGTGATTAGTCCATCCTGTACGTAATAGTAAACTTGGTATTTGTGTCATTCCTACTGACACAAATGGTAAATCTTGTAATTGTGTCATTTCTGATGACACAATTTCTTGAGAGCCAAAAACACTAACTGGTAACTTTGCTATATATGACATAAACTGTTGACTCGAATAAGTATCATATAATTTTACCATGCGATATATAGTTACCTTACTCCACCCTTTTAGTGTAGAATCTTGCGTGTGAATATATTCTGCCAACTGTTGCACAACCTTAGCTCCCCATTGTGCACTCTTGATCTTATTAGACACATATCCACCTACATTCCATGCTGTCAATATCGAAGCATGATTAATTGTCTGAACTGCTTGCGCTCGATAATGCTGAATAATTTGTAAAACATCAGCAAAATTATCATTCAAACAATTGGATATATTTGCGTGTTGTTCCATATTATTTCATTTTCATTAATTTAATGCCTAACTCCCTAAATGGTGAACCATACCTTCAAGCTACCTATGCCGAAGAAGAGTGACACTTCTTGTAGTTTTTTAAACGTGAATTTTCGTTAATTATTCGTTAATTTTTTACTCGCTGCGCTCGTTTGTTTTTTTTAGACAGAATGACAGAAGAACTTTTTTCCTTCTTGACATACGCCTTACTATGCCATTGGCATATCTCAGCGAAATAAAGACAGATTGGTTACGACCTGCGGTCGTGCGGACACTCGAACCGAGTGTCCCTACTTTGTATCACCTCTTCGAGTTTATTTGATAATCCATTTCCCTCGTTTGGTAGGCCCTTCTCTCATTAAAACACCTTTGTCCTTCAATAACTCTATGTACATACGCGTTTTTCTCTCACTTATTTGTAGCTGTTCTGCTAATTCTGCACGAGATATTTTAGGATTTTTTCTTATTAATTCTATTATTTGGATCACATTTGGATCAACATTTGGATCAACATTTGGATCAATTTGCGCTATATTTGAATTATCATCACTTTTATTTCGCCAAATAACAACCCTAAAATCCTCTTCTTGATGAAATTCTGGAGTTTGCAAACCATAAGCATGGCATTTTGCTATAATATCTTCTGTCCCCGTTCCTACTTTCTCTATATATCCATTCCAATACATCGGATCTGCTAACAATGGATTTGTTGGTAATGATTTATGTGGTCCATGCAATTTTTGAACTGTCAACCCATAAGGCAACACACCCGGATTCCAAACCTCTAATCTATCACGGAACAACATCACCTGTACACTAGCATGACTAGTATAATCCCTATGACAAACCGCATTAACAATCGCCTCTTTCACTGCATCCATCGGTAACTCTGGTCGTGTTGGTACATCTGCTTTTTCGCCTTCTGCTCACGTTCCTACCCAATTATCTACACGACTCATCACAAAACTCGTCGCTTGATCTACCAACTCAAAAACATTTCCTCTATAAATCTGATACGATGGCATCGGTTTTTCCACTACTGTGCCATAAAACTGCACACACTTAACTTCTGACGTGATAAAAAACTTCTGAGGCTTCTTACCAAACAACAATATTGCTGCATTCGCTAATCGACCTTTTTCATCTATCAAATCTAAATGCGTAAGCAATGTTTCTGGTGCAACATCTAACGACAAAGGAAAATTACGTTTTGATTGAGCCATATAAATAAAATCCCTCATCTTCATCTCATCTAAATCATCCAATGTGGCTCCATTATCATTTGACGCATCAAATGGTCGCCAACGAATATACTCCTTTTCCTCTAAATAACGTATCAACGATGCATAAACTGATGTTCTTAATCCTTCTATATCTACAAATGTCTTACGAACTATATCTTGCTCTACCTTACGTATCAATGCTGTTTCTTTTGGATGACGTTCTGTCTCATTAATAGACTTTATAAATATTAAACGACTTTTATGCAACGATGCAGCTAAATCATATTCACGCTCAGTAGGTGAAATGCCTTCTACATCTTCATATCCATATAAATTACCATACAACCCTAAATAAATATCACACAACTCTACTTCTTTAAGATAAACACAACGTGCTGAATATTCATTCGCAGGAACTTCTTCAAAAATGAAAGGCTCAAAAAACTTACCCAACAAAGCATCTGTACGAATATAATGGCAAAGCATTTCACGCTCTTGCGCAAACTCGCTCTGTACACTGCTTATGAATATTTTTATACGCTTCATTGTATTATTTCAAATAACAAACATTTTTAATGTACTCCGCTGTACGGTCCACATTGTCATGGAACGTGGTATCGACATACTGGCCCTGCTCATCTAGTACCTCTGCTCGTGTCTACGGTCAGACTCGCTTTGCTCGTGCGGACACTCGAGCCGAGTGTCCCTACTATAATTTTGCAAATTTCCAACTAGTAACTTGTAACTTGTAACTAGTAACTAGTAACTAACAAAGTTCCTTCTTTTTCGGTGAGGAAGCGGATGTAGAGATAGCCGTCTTCGTCAACTTTGTCGGCATATTGTGTGAGGGTGGCTACGTCTAATACATACTCGCCTGCGGCTGGCACTACTACGTAGTTGACTACATATTTATTATATGGCGCTACTGAAAATTGGCATGTCTCTGCCACAAATGTGTGCAATGACTCACTACCCGACCACGCTAATTTATTATCTTTTGCAACCCACTCAGCATAGTTGATACGATAGATCGTAAACGCACTATCGAGATTCAACGTAATCTGATCGCCTACTTTCAATTCTATACTATTTGCTACGCAAGGGTTTGTAATAATCTCTGGGTCTGCTGGAACTGGTTTGTCTGTTTTGAATACTATATTTCCAACCATACTCGCCTTAAAACGAACATACAAATAACCATCTGCATCAACACGAGATGCCCACGTACTTAAAGAAGCAGAATCAACGAGATATGAACTATATTTTTTAATATTTTTTGCTGGTCTCAATACCAAATGAGAATTTGTTGTTGTTATTGAAAAATGACATGTATCTGCAATATAAGGAGTAACATTTCCTGCATTATTCCATTCGATTATTAAATCATAACCTACAAAATCTTCATAACGCAATCGATAAATTGTAACATTCTGAGAATTAACTGCAAGAGCTACTTCTTCATTAGGTCTAATCAAATAAGATTCCCCTGCACAATCAGAAGCATTCCATGCATCTGGGGTAACCGAAACTGATGATACACAACGGAAACGGACATATATATAATCATCTTTTGCCTGTGCTGTTAAATCTCCCATCTCTTTATTAGAGAGATAAATAGAACGCATATTATCTTCTGCAATAGTAGCAAAACTATCTAAAGCTTGCTCTATAGTGAAATCACTTGTATTTGACACATACATCGTAACACCAAAATCTGTAACTGATTGGAATTGGGTAGCTCCCCATGTACGTGGAAAACAGAACAATGCGCTTGTTTCGTTAGCTGCTAATTGAATTGGTTTACCATACTCCAACACAGTAGCTCCTCCTTGTGCTGCTGCCATTGGAATCTTCTCTACAACCAATTTTCCCGATACACCCGACATAACTTTACCATAGAACAACCCTGCACCAATATTATTTTTGATTGCTGCTTTCATCTCATACGAGTACAATTTCTGTGGTGCGTCACTTGTCACTGTATATGATGTCCAAACATAAGGATTTGTGGTTGTAGGCTCAAATTCGCACTCTTGAACTGCTGCATAGATAGTTGCAGATTGCTCTCCAATCCACACAAAACGAATACTATCTTCTTGCCAATCTACGTATGGAAGAACAAATGTACGGTCTGCATCGTTAGCTACAATATCAATTGTATCGCCTAAATGCAAATACTCTGAATTCTCCATACAATTTTTGAACAATGGATCTGGCTTGAGAGAGATTCTTCCCCCTTCAAAATAAGTCACCTTAATAAATGCTTTCACATTGTATGGAATACCAAATTCTGCCAACTGCTCACGATAATTTTTATTTACTGATAAATCCCACTCTCCCTTTCCATTTTTCTCTACATAATCACAATACATTACTATAGGAAATTCTACATCGTAATCATCTACTAAATTAACCAAACTATCGAGCTTTTTATCTTCATACACTCCTGGAGTACATGTAAAATCGATTTCAACCTTAGGTCCATCAATTCCAGTGTCATTGGTAGGAATAAAATGCACATTGAGTGGCAAATCGTATGTCGATGCTGAGTACCACAACGTACATGGTCCATCAACTGTTGCTTCGTAGTTTTCATCTACTGGTATAGGATTATCACACGATTGTCCTAACATTGTTTGTGCTACTGCTGTGGTAGCCATAAGCACTACTGTAAGTGCCAAAAATAGTTTTTTTATCATAATCGTTTAGTTTTTTGTTTTTACTCTCTTCGGTCGTGTTTTTTTAACGCAAATTACCATTAATTATTCGTTAATAACTAGTAACTAGTAACTAGTAACTATCCCCGCTCCCTACTTGGCTAATTTGCGTTTACGCACAAACATCACCATCATATACATCAACGCCATCAAAATCAATGGCACTATATCTCCGATTGGGAATCTAAATGTTTTATCATTTATCGTATATCCATATGAACCTCCATTTTGAAGCCAAGCAAGCCAATCTGAATATGACGGAGCTGGACCCATTTTCGGATTCCAATTTGCAATCATCTCATCATATGCTGCCCGTGCAGACACATTATTAAAATCAGTATCTGAATCATAATGTTTATCCAACCAATTCAACCATGAACCACTCACACCTTCTCCACTATCATTAGTACCTCCACCACCAACCACTGGAGGTCCTACGCGACGACGAGCACCTGATCTTGCTGGATTACCATAAACCGACATAACTGGCGCTTGATTGGCATAACTAGATGCCGAAACTGCCGACGACCCTAACATCGTTGTTGTTGATGCTTGACCGCCTGTTTGTCGCAACGAACCATTGAGGTTAACCGCTAAATATGATGGCATTCCTACTCCCGACGCCGATGTGGCTCCACCTTGAACCGAAAGATTTGCCCTTGCTCCACCTCCGTAAGATAGCACTGGCGCAGAAACCGCCGACGTTGGTCGACGCAAGGTAATGCCTCCTCCTGTGCCATTAAATCCACTACGAACCGCTTGATTTGACCCACTTGTGAGCGACGACGAAACTGGACTATATGACGAACCTCCTGAATAACTACTACGAGTACGTGCCGCCGACACTCCTGCCCCACGAGATGTAGCACGAGATGTAGCACGACCACTATTCATCCCTACTGGCGCCCAACTATCACTAAATGAAACACCTTGCGAATTCGATGCCCTTGAAACTACCCCTCGCGACGCAACGGTTTTACCTGATTTTGTAGCAGAAAAATTATGGTCATCCTCGTATAGAACATACAAAATTCCACACGCAATGACACAAACTAGCGCTATGACTATTAACTCTAGACTTCTTCTCATTTATAACTATTTAGTTTTTAGGATTATACAATTTTACATAGTAATACTAATTTAACAAGCAAAGATACGTTTTTTTTTTGTAACTACCAAATATTTAAATTTATAAACCCTTTTTTTTAACTTTTACCCCCCCCCGCAAATTTCACAACTTATTAATTAACAACATATTACATAAAAAAGTCTTCATTCTGCAACTGCAAAATGAAGACTTTTTTTATAACAACTAAATAATTAGATTCTTATTTAATTTTTGAGTTTACGATTTCGAGAATTTCTGCTTCGAGGCGGCATGCTTCGGCAGCAAGAGCGTTAGCTTCGCCTACAAGTTTATCTGCAACTTCGCGATCTTTCAAGCCACCAGCATTGATTTTAACGTTGAGGCATGCACCCAATACAGCAGCACGAGCAGCGAGAGCACCTACACCAGCATCTGATACTGAGTTAGGGTTGCCCTCTTCAGCCATAGCACGGATGAGTGGGAATGTGTCCATTGTTGCTTTGATAGTTTCCAATGGAACTTGTGTTGCATAAAGTGTTGCCTCTTGCATAGCAGCAGCACGAGCAGCTTTTTCTTCGTCAGTTGATTTTGGCATTGCAAATACTGCCATGATTTTGTTGAAGGCTTCGGTGTCTTCGTCAACCAACCAGAGAACACGGTTCATCATGGCTTGACCTTTGCCGGCCCATTCTGAGAAGAACTCCCAACGTGCATCCCAACCTGCTTTGTGTGAAGAGAGGTTTGCAACCATAGTTGCCAAAGCTGCTGCGAGTGAACCCATATAAGCAGAGATTGAACCACCACCAGGAGCTGGACTTTCGCTTGCTGTCTCTTGTGCAAAACCTGTACATGTCATGTCGACAAGTTTTTTCTTAGTTTTGTCTTCGATGAGATATTCGATAACTTTTTCTTCTGGATTGAATGGTTTGAGGTCGTCCAAGCCCATTGATTTTACTGCAATTTTGATGATCTCTTCGTCGTGGAGACCTACTGAGCGTTGTTGTTTACGCAAGAAATATTTACCTGCTTCGATGAGTGTTGATTTTGGAACAAGACCTACGATTTCGGCACCTGTTACACGCAAACCACGGTTAGCTGCACAACGACATACTTCGTCGAAAGCTACGTGGAGAGGTGTAGTTTTGATATCTGTGATATTCATTGACACTTGTGCAATGCCATATTCGTCGATGAACCAACCGATTGCTTTAGTTCCTTTCAATGTACCAGGAATCATGATATCGTTGCCGTTTTCGTCTTTCATCACTTTGCCTACAGGTGAGCCACCTTCGCGCATAGGGCGACCTTTTTCGCGAACGTCGAATGCGATAGCGTTGGCACGACGAGTAGATGTAGAGTTGAGGTTGTAGTTTACTGCGATGAGGAAATCGCGAGCACCTACTGCTGTGGCACCTGTGCGAGCTGTGTTTTCGTCCCATACTGTTGGACCGAAATCAGGGTTTTCTTCTGCTACACCAAAGCGTTGGCTAAGAGCTTCGTATTCGCCTTTACGGCAAACTGCAAGGTTACGACGTGCAGGTGTGAATGCTGCAGCTTCGTAAGCATATACTGGTACGCCAAGTTCGTCACCGATACGTTTACCGAGTTGGCGTGCATATTCGGCACACTCTTCGAGAGTTACGCCTGCAACTGGAACGAGTGGACATACGTCGGTTGCTCCCATACGTGGGTGTGCTCCGTGGTGATTGCGCATATCGATGAGTTCGGCTGCTTTGCGAACTGCTTGAAACGCAGCTTCCATCACTTGTTCTGGTTCGCCTACGAAAGTAACTACTGTACGGTTAGTTGCTTCGCCTGGGTCAACATCAAGAAGTTTGATACCTTCTACTTTTTCAATTACGTCTGTAATTTGTTTGATTACTGTCAAATCGCGACCTTCAGAGAAATTAGGTACGCATTCAATAAGTTTCTTTTGCATTTTGTATTAGATTATTTAGGAAGACATAATAACACAATAACATAAAATATCTCTTTTTCAACGCAAATTTCCATTAATTATCCATAAATTTTAACGCTATGAACAATCCTACGTATATAAACAATTCTGTTCTTATGTTATTCTGTCTTCAATTTAAAATTATTTATTTTTTGTTCATTGCGATACGAGCGAGGAGCTCCATTGTGCGGATTTTGTCTTTGTAGAGGTTGTTGGCATTGATTTTTTCGATGCTGAGTGCTGCATCGGAATTGCCATCCCAACGACGACAGAGATACAACGATGTGTAGATACGACCTATTTGATATTGACGGCTGAAACGGAGTCCGAGTGCATAGTCCTCGCCATAAGATGTGTTAGGCACTTTGACGCGACGAAGCATAGGTGTGTAGAATGCACGTGGTGCACCAAGACCATTGATGCGGAGCGCATTGTTGCGACCATTGTCTGGTGTCCACTCTTTGTGGTCGATCAATCCTGGTGGGATTGGTTGCATATCGCCATTGGTCATTGTGTATGAACCTACTACCATTGCACAATTTTGTTCGTAGAAGGCATTAACGATAGTTTGGAGTGTGTTTTCGTCTTGATATACGTCGTCAGAGTCGAGCTGTACGGCAAATTTACCGCAAGTAGCGTGGTCGACACCTGCATTCCAGCAACCACCAATACCGAGGTCAGTGCGCTCTGGCACGAGGTGAACTACGCGATTGTCTTGTTCGGCATATTTACGGATAATATCAGAAGTGCCATCGGTAGAATAGTTGTCGATGATGATGAGGTTGAATGGGAATGTGGTTTTTTGAGCCAATACCGAGCGGATTGCATCTTCGATAGTGCGAGCACGATTGCGCACAGGGATGATAACAGATGCCTCGTTAACGAATTCGCCTTCGTCGAAGTTAACCGACTCGAAATTAGGAACAAGGTAACCACCGATTGCTTTCAAATGGTCGGTGCATGCCAACTCCATCTCGATTTGCACTTGACGATTTTTAGGGTCGACATAGTCGAATTGTTTTTCGCCACTCTTACGTGTGTCGAGTTCGATTTCGGAATAGAGATATTCGTTGATGCGAACAATTGTATAGTGTTGGCTCACTTTGAGACGAAGATTGTAGATACCAGCAAATTGGTATTCGGCAGTAGTTTCGGCAACAGCACGTTTCAATGCTTCGGCATTATAGAAGAGTACAGAACCGAAATTGAAATCGTCGCGAAGGCTACCCACTTGATAGTCGATAGTAGGAGCATTTTTGCGTTCGCCTTCTACGATTTGGTAGTAGTCGCTATAAATCATACCTACGCCAGCACCTGCAGCGAGGTTATAGAAACGTTCGATGCCATATTGACCAAATTCCAAAGTAGTATATTTGGTATAAATCAACGAGAATTCTGCATCGCTATGTTCTGCAATTTTTGCCACAGTAGCTGAACTATTCAATGAGTCAACTACCAAACATTTGCAACCTTCGTATTCGATTGGCTCGTTTGCCAAAAGATAGATGTCTGCCACTAATTCCGAAGCCTTAAGACCTTCAATTGTAGTTTTGATTTGTTCTACAGATTGAGCTGGAATAAAACAATTAATTTTTTTCATATATTAGAATTTTAGTAGAGAGTAGCGAGTAACAAGATTTTGGCACTCAGCTTCGCCTCGTTTTAGTTAAAACTATAGATGATAATTTTTGCCACAAATTACACAATTTAGCACAAAATTTTACAATTACTACCCTACTTGGTGAGGAAATCGATGATTTGTTGCATAAATTGCTGTTGCATCGCTTCGGTGGCGAGGGTTTCGAATGGGAAACCGCAAACTACAACACGATAGTCATCTCCCGAATATGCCACTGCGGCACTATTGTTGTTTTGCGAATAACGCATCACGGTATAGGCATTTTTGCCAACAGGCACTATAGCATCTGGACTTTCTACCGCATAAATATCTTCATTAAGATGTTGAACAAATTGATAATTGCCAGAGAAGTGTGCGTTTGGCGCATAGACTGACTTCAACTCACCATCTTGAGTAGCTCGATCGGCACGCCATTCTACCTTAAGCACCTCTTTCACAAACTGCCGGTCGGCATCTGTGGATGTGCGCGACATCCAATTGTCCGTTGCTACATATGCCCCAGATACAAACAAAGATCCTCCACTAGCCACATAACGACGCAGTTCACGTTGCAAATTTACAGAAAAAGTTCGGTATTTGCAACTATTTATGTCATTACCCCACAAAGTTTCTTTTTGTTCTCCTAAAATCAGGTCTACTAAACTATAATCGGTGATATTTACACCGCCACACTCTACCGCATCGCGAGAAGATGAAATAAAACTATAACCTGCATCAACTATTGCTCGACCATGAATAGATGGAAAATCGTGAGTATTACCTGCTACGAGCATTTGCTCATAGTCGCTATTGCTTTGTCCCCACCCCGAATCATCATCGGAAATCCAAGGACGACGAGAATCAAAATCGTGCTGACGACCAACATACTGCAACTCTACTCCATCGCCCACACCGCGATCCAACCACTCTGGGAATCCTGCATATGGCAATGATTGGAATCCTTCGGGGCCTGAGACTCGATCAAATCCATTAACAACTAAAACAGTTCCTTTTGACTGAGATACTCGACATGCCGAAAGTATCTCGCTATCCATACTTGCTCCGCCACGGTTAACCGCCACAACCTTATAACTCATCACTACATCTGAATCAATAGCGAAAATTGCCGCTGTGTCGTTAACCAAAACTCCATTGTCCCACCCTGCTCCTTCGCGACGTGTATAAACTACATACTGCGCAGATTGTGCCGATGTCTCTAACATGTCGATCGTCGGACGCCATGTGAGACGCAACGAGTCGGCCCCCACAAATTGCAATGCAAAACTGTTGACTGGTAACGGCGCAATAACATAGGTCTTATCGTTTTGTGTGGCTATAAACTTAACCATTGCCTTATAAATCGCACGAGATACTATAAACTTAAATCGTGGATCAAGTCCATATCGCATATCCTCGAAATTCTGATGCGAAAGGAGCTCGAGCAACATGGCTGGCACTTCGGGACGGCGACTCTCGCTATACGAGCGGTCCCACATCCAACGCTGTGTCCAACGTGGATTGGCTATTGCACGAATATCACCAACTATTTGCTTCATCATGAAATCGGTCAAATCACGCGATGCAAAACGACTTTGCCCTGTTGGATATTCGTATTTGTACTCTCTTTCGCTAACGTCAAATGGAGTTGTATAAATACAAAGTGTTCCTATCGCTGTGTCGATCTTACACCCTGCATCGGAATGAAATGCAAACGATAGGTCTATCGGAATACCTAATCCTGCAGCCTGCGGCGCATTGACCGAACCTTGATTAAGCCAATTTACCCACTGTGCTCGACATGTATAGTCGTCGGTATAATCGTTGAGCCCTTTAGTATAGGAAACTACACTATCTGGCGCTCCTGCCCATTGAAGCCAATAACGAGATGCTTCCCAAAAACGTGCGCGCCCACTTGTTTCATAAGCTTCTTTCTCGTAGATTGATATCTTACGCTTACGTTCCTTCTCGCTTTTAAGAGTGGCTACTTCGGCAGTTGTTGCTGGACGACGTGCAACATTACCCATACCTCCACCAAAACGCACTGCATCGGCAACAACCACACCTTGATGCGCACTTTCATTTGTTAACACAACAGAAGCCTGTGAGGCATCTGCCCCTTTGCGAAAATAAAATTGTCCTAGATAGATCCAAGTGCCACCACCCATACGTTGATTAACTCGAAATGTTGTCTCTCCCGCCGAATGGCGAACTATGTATTTTGCATCTGACACCGACTTCTTTTCTGTTGCATAAGAGACCGAAACCCAATACCACCCATCTTCTGGTATCTCTGGTATCCAACTCGCTGTGATAATCTCTTCGGAATTGGTTTTTGCTACACGATAGGTTCCTTGACGAAATGGATTTTCATGATCGTGATAAAACTCTTGCTTATAGGCAAATCCTTTAAATTTAGAATCGGAAAACTTACCTGTCTCTAGGTATTCCCCTTTTATAAATCTAGTTGTGTCGTTGTCGACAATAACTTCATTGCGCTGATAGTCACGCTCACGAGGCATAAGAACATTGGCACCTGCACGTTCGAGCATCGGTGCAAGATATGGAATTACATACGAAAGTGTAAACTTATCTTCTACCGTAGTGAATACTCGCGCGCGTTGCCACTGCCAACGATCTGTGCGTTGCTCATAATACCATCCATGACTTTGCCAAAGCGCTATATTGCGATGTTGCAATCCTCGCGTTACGGAATATGCCCGATCTTCGTTACTAATAAATGGTATAACCGAAGTGTATTTTGTATTGTAGCGCGATTTGTCAACATCAGCCGCACTACGATAATAATTAGGTACTAAATCGCGTATGTTGTTCTTTTTCTGAACAACTAACTGCACTGCATAACCATCATATTGTGGTTTGATAACAGCTCGCACTGCACGCTCCATCGAATCGACCAATGCTGGCCGATAGTGCAAAGAGTTAAACATCTCGCCTAACTCAACCCTATAGGTGGTGTCGATTATACGAATACGATCAACCTTAAATCTACCCCAAACTCGTGAATTACGCGCAAAATGAAGCAAAGTGTCCTCCACTTGTTGCTTGTAATTCTGCGCTGAAAGCAACAAGATAGAGGACAAAAATAGTAATATAAAACTTATTTTTCTCATTATATAATTTCCTTTTTTCTCACACAGATGTAATACTCCCTGCGGTCGTGTCTGCAACCTACGTCGAAAGAGAAAAATTACAAACGCAATTTCAAGCCTGCAAAGATAGTATCGAGTTTGAAGTTAAAAAAAGAGTTCATCTCACCTGACATACAGAGCCCACATTCGTCGCAGATGTTGAGACCTTCACCAGCACAACCCGAACGGGTACCATCGGCATAAATGAAGTTAGTAACCCAACAACGACGTTTGAACTTATTCTCTTTCATGAGTTTGAGCCCCGAAACTGAATTCATGATTGGATACCCTTTTTTCTTCATCTCTATCACTTTGTCAATCACTTCGATGCGTTTTTGCTTGTCGAGCACCATCGCTGTTTCTGAGCCAGGGAATGGTGTGTAAAAGTTGATTGATATCTTTTCAATTGCAGGATTGTTCTTTGCATACTCGATTGTTGGAACAACTGCCTCGTAGTTGTATGTGCTAACCACCATATTCACACTCAAATGCTTATGCCCACACGATGCTATATTCTCTTCGAGACGTTTGAATGTGCCTTTGCCACGAATATACTCGTGGTAATCGCCAATACCATCGAGACTAACCCAAATGCTATCAGCCTTACTGCCCTTGAATGGCAACTGTGCATTAGTAGTGATTGTAGCAGAGAAAAATCCCTCCTCTTTTGCCAAGTCGATGAGGTCGTTGATGCGATAATCGCCATCGCGCCAAAGCATAACTTCACCGCCCTCGAAATCGACAAAACGTGAACCTAACGAATGAGCATAACGCAATTGCTCACGCACTTGTTCGTAAGTCATTATATTAGGATTCTCTCGCGCATAGACTGCACAATGACGACACTTGAGATTACATTTATCACCAATAAACAATACAGTTTGCAATGGGCGTTTGCGACCAAGCACTCTTGCGCCAAAAAACCACCATGCTAAATAAAACAATTTTTTCATATAATAGATTATTAGTAACGAGTAGCGAGTAACAAGATTTTGACACTCAACTTCACCTCATTATTATTTTAAAATTGATAATACAACATTCACAATCGCCAAAAACAAACAGAAGAATGTCACCAAATTACGCGCCATTAACCAGCGGAACAAGAACCAATCCAATCCTGCTTTTTTGTAATTTTCCCAATCGCCCATTGGTCCCATCCAAAATTTGAGTGTCATATCTTCCTCCTCGTCATAAACAAACTTACGCACCGATTTCCAAAGGAACAACGCCATTGGCAATAACACCGACACCACCAAATAGCCCCAATGGAAAAAGCCCAATGCCACACCCACAAAAACTATCAAAAATGGCAACAACGAGAAGAGTGCCAATGCGCCCAACTGATTCTTTTTAGAACCAAGCACTCGCGCAAACGTCATCTTATCGGCTTTCTCATCTGCAATAATATCAAGCACCGAGTGAGTATATACAATATTTGTAACCAACATACCAACCGCCACACTCAACAACGCAACATTCCAATCAAACACTCCACAAACTGCGTATTGCATACCTATCATCAACAACACACCAAACATCACACCTATCACCAACTCACCATAACCATGATAACCAAGTTTAAGCGGACCGCCCGAATACGATATACCAAGCACCCCTCCAATAGCCATTATCAAAGCAATTGGCCAACCACGAAAATAGAGAATTACCAAACCACATGCAACAGCAATGGCCAAAAATACAATCACCGCATTACGCAATTCTCTAACAGTAGCCTGCCCTGATGTGATATACGGATATTTATGCATACGCGCACGAAAACCTTCGCCATTCAATGCCTCACGCT
>JAZRCE010000131.1:0-1651 GCA_045635445.1 Candidatus Aphodosoma sp. | reverse complement strand
GAAAATAAGAGATTACATTCGCTTCAGCTTTCCCAGTTGGTACTGATGTTACGATGATAAGGGATGTAGATGTAAGATGCTGAAATGCAGTAATGTAAGTTAGTTTTCTTGTTCATTTTTTCGGAAGAACTGTATGCTCTTCAGGGTACAAAGGTAATGATTTTTTTGCATATATGCAAGAAAAATCGCTATCTAAAGCGATTTTTCTAGTGTAGAGTGTAAGGTGTAGGGTGTAAAGTGTAGAGGCACAGAGTGTCAGTTTAGAGGACGGCGCAAAGTGCCTACAGTTTAGAATTTAGAGGCATGCAGTGCCCGAATACCATTCGTCAAGCACCCCAAAACGCCACGAGCGTTTTCGGGACCCCGCTGGATAATGGACAAAGAAAGGAAACATTTTTAGGAAATGAGTCAAGCTTTTCCATGTTTAGTCATGTATTCTCTGGGAGAGATGCCGAGTTGCGATTTGAAGAATTTGCCGAAGGTATTGACATCCACAAAACCTAACTCGTGCGATACTTGTGATATAGAAGCCTTCGGAGAACGCAGTTTCTGTTGGGCATAAGTGATCAGATATTTGTTGATACATTGTTTGGCACTAAAACCCGTGATACGCTTGACACACAAAGACATATGCTTGGTTGATATGCAGAGTTTGTCTGCATAAAAGTCAATGAGATGCTGTTCGCGGTAGTGTATTTGTAGCAACGACAGGAACTCCATGCATAATTCCTCTTCGCGCGTTTTAGGTGTTTGCACCTGCAACTGTTTGTGACCGTAGTAGTTGAAATTCAAGAAATAGGCATGAATAAGGTGTTGCAATGTTTCCAAAATATACGGATTATCCTTTTGTTGTAATAGTCGCTCGAACATCTGGTAGCAGCTTAAAAAGGCCTGCGTTGCTTCTTGGTTGCATGGCAAGAATGGTTGATTGGTGAAATGCATCATCAACTCGATGCTTGTCTCTATATGCAATTGATCTACGAAAGCAGATGACATGATGATATGCTTGGCTTGATAGTCCTCTGAAACGGAATTCACTTCCATGATCTGCTTGGGCAAGTGATACAAGATACCTGGTGCTTGGAGAATATGATGGGCTATACCATTTAAAGTGACATCAATCTCTCCTAGCTCGAGCAATGTAACTACGATATAATGATGAAAAGCGTAGGTGGTTTCTATGTTGTAATCTGCCTCCTTTGAGTCGAAAATCATGAAGTCTTGTTCGTAAGTGAGCAGGGATTGCAAATAAACAGGTGCAATCTGTGAGATGATCTTATTTTTAGCCATGATAGGTGTGTTTGGTTTGTGGCGACAAAGGTAGTAAAAATATTTTGTTAGAACAAGAAAAATATGTGATAAATACCTATTCTTGGTTTATTTTTGCGTGCGTTTTAATACAAATACGCCGTTTTTACCACTTTTTGTGCAATAATGCCCTTTTGAGTAAATAGGAAAAGCAGTACCTTTGCAGCCGAATTTAATAATAAGGTATATGGGACTAAAAGAATTTTTCAAAAATGCCTTTGCGGATATCAAACAAAGTGCCAAAGATCAACACGAGGTTGATAAAGCTAATTTGGCTGCCGTTAAAGCAGAGGCGAAAGCACAATGGGAAGAAGCCAAGCGCACGCCTAAGCAACAGCAAGAA
>JAZRCE010000130.1:0-7153 GCA_045635445.1 Candidatus Aphodosoma sp. | reverse complement strand
AAACGCTATCGGTAGAAGAAAAGCTGCAATTGCACGCGTTTTCGTAAAAGAAGGTAAAGGCGATATCATCATCAATGGTCGTGAACTTGCTAATTATTTCCCTTCTTCAATCCTTCAATTCGTAGTTAACCAACCTCTTAATACTGTAGGTGCTGTTGGTAAATACGATATCAAAGTAAACCTTAAAGGTGGTGGTTTTAACGGTCAAGCTGAGGCTCTTCGTCTTGGTATCGCTCGTGCTCTTGTAAAAATCAATGCAGAAGACAAACATGCTCTTAAAGTTGCAGGATTCCTTACTCGTGACGCTCGCGTTGTTGAACGTAAAAAACCAGGTCAACCAAAAGCTCGTAAACGTTTCCAATTCTCAAAACGTTAATATTTTTGGACGACTATTATCTCGCTTACAGCTTGAAATTTGCGATTTGAAGTTGAGAATTAGTAGCGATATTGGTTTTCAAATTTCAATTTTCAACTTTCAACTTAAGAATATGTTTAGTATCTAAATCATTTAGACTCGGTGCTTGTTGCCGACTACTTGGATGATTGCTTAAACAAAACAAGTACAAAGAAAGTAAACAATTAAAAAAAACAAACAATTATGTCTGTACAATTTCAAGATCTTCTTGATGCAGGTGCACACTTTGGTCACCTCCGCCGTAAATGGAATCCAGCAATGGCTCCATATATCTTCATGGAACGCAATGACATCCACATCATTGACCTCCACAAAACTGTAGCTAAAATTGACGAAGCAGCTGCTGCAATGAAACAAATTGCAAAATCGGGCAAACGTGTACTTTTCGTAGCTACTAAAAAACAAGCTAAACAAGTTGTAGCTGACCTTGCAACAGAAGCTGGTATGCCTTACATCACTGAACGTTGGGCAGGTGGTATGTTGACAAACTTCCCTACAATTCGTAAAGCTATCAAAAAAATGGGTGCTATCGATAAAATGGCTAATGATGGAACATTCGATGCACTTTCAAAACGCGAAAGACTTCAAATCACACGTCAACGTGCTAAACTCGAAAAGAACCTTGGTTCTATCGCTGACCTTAGCCGTCTTCCAGCTGCAATCTTTGTAGTTGACGTTATGAAAGAACATATCGCAGTTGCAGAAGCTCAACGCCTTGGTATTCCAGTGTTCGGTATCGTTGATACTAACTCAAATCCTAATGGTATTGACTTCATGATTCCTGCTAACGACGATGCAACAAAAGCTATCGAAGTTATCGTAGGTGAAATGGTTAAGGCTCTTAAAGAAGGTGCACAAGAACGTAAACTTGAACGCGCTGAAGAAGAAGGAGCAGAACAACCAGAAGTAAAAGAAAAACGCACTCGCGCTAAAAAAGGTGCTCGCGCTGAAAAAGCTGAAGCTCCTGCAGAAGACAAAGAATAATATTTCTTTTAAAGTGCAAAGTAGAAAGTCGTAAGTCTTGCTACTAACTAAATATAAAGCGTTATAGATTCTCTGCTTCATGCCGTGATTCTCTAACGCTTTTTATAAAAATAAACTTAATTATAAACTTTAAAAATACTTACTACTATGGCAGTAACTATGGCGGAAATTTCTAAACTCCGCACAATGACAGGCGCAGGTATGATGGACTGTAAAAACGCCCTTACCGAAGCTAATGGCGATATGGAACAAGCTATCGAACTTATCCGTAAACGTGGTCAAGCTATCGCAGCAAAACGTAGCGATCGTGAAGCATCTGAAGGTTGCGTACTTGCAGGTGTTAAAGACGGATTCGCAGCTATCGTAGCTCTTAAATGCGAAACTGACTTCGTTGCTAAAAATGCTGACTTCATCGCTCTTACTCAACTTATCCTTGATACTACTCTTGCTAACAAACCAGCTAACCTCGAAGCTCTTAACGCTCTTGCTATCGAAGGCCGTACTATCGCTGAATTGGTAACAGATCGTTCTGGTGTAACTGGTGAAAAAATGGAAATTGGTTACTACGCATTCCTAGAAGGTGCAACTGTAGTTGAATATATCCACCCAGGTAACAAACTTGCTACTATTGTTGCTTTTGCTGAAGCTGGTGTTGACCACCAAGTAGGTCGCGATGTTGCTATGCAAGCTGCAGCTATGAACCCAGTTGCTCTTAACCGTGATGCAGTTCCTGCTGACATCATCGCTAAAGAGTTGGAAATTGGTCGTGAAAAAGCTCGCGAAGAAGGTAAACCAGAGGCTATCCTTGATAGAATTGCTCAAGGTCGTTTGGACAAATTCTTCAAAGAATCTACACTTGTAGAACAAGAGTTCATCAAAGACAACAAAATGACTGTAGGTGCTTATGCTAAAGCTAACAACGCTACTCCAACAGCATTCAAACGTGTAACTCTAAACCAAGACTAATAAAAGTATTGACTTTGGTAGTTTAGTTTTATTATATAAAAAAGAGCAGATAATTATCTGCTCTTTTTTTGTGGTGTGTTGATGATGTTGGATTGGGTGGTTTGTTTTGATTTTGTTTTATTATTTAGTGTTTGTGGTATTTGAGTTGTTGTTCATCTCGCAAGAACCAGTGAATTGGGCTTCGGGTTCGATGCTAAGGATTTTGGTTTTGATTTGTCCCCAGATTTTTGAGGTAGATTTGAGGGATAGAGAGTTTGTGACGATTAGTTTTCCGTTTATAGAGCCCATTATTTCTGCGTTGGTACAGTCGACATTGCCTTTTATAGAACCATGTTGTCCGATTACGATTTTGCCTTTGCAAGAGAGATCTCCTTCAAGTTCGCCGTCGATGCGAATGTCGCTATTGGTTGTGATTGTGCCTACAATTTTTGTACCTTGGGCAATAATGTTATGCCCAATGCCTGAATTTATTGCTTCTTTTGCCATAGTATTATGTTGTTTTGATTGTTATTTTTTCGAATGAGTTTACTTTGTTTTTGTTGTATTGGGTTTCTATTTTGACGTAGTTTTCGGTGAAACCGTGCATGCAGTCGCCTTTTTTTGAGTCTTCCCAAAGGACTATGGCTTCTTTGCCTTGTTGGTTTTTGTAGAAAGTGTTGAGTTTGTAGTCAGATATTTGTTGTAGGATTTCGTTGCGGTGGCGGCGTTCGTTTATTGGAACGATTGGTTCGATACTGAGGGCTTTGGTGCCAGCACGTTCGGAGTATGTAAATACATGTAATTGGCTGATGGGTAGACTTTCTATGAATGTTTTGCACTCTTCGAATAGTTCGGGTGTTTCGCCTCGTACGCCAACCATGACGTCAACTCCGATGAATGCGTTTGGCATTACTTGCTTTATTTTGTTGATTTTGTAGGCAAAGAGTGCGGTGTCATATTTGCGGTGCATGAGTTTGAGTAGAGTGTCGCTGCCACTTTGTAGTGGTATATGGAAATGAGGAGCAAAGTGTTGTGAGTTAGCGACAAAATCAATGATATCATCGGTTAGGAGATTGGGTTCGATGCTTGAGATACGATATCTTATGTCTCCTTCTAGTTTATCTAGTGCTTGTATGAGTTGGAAAAATGTTTCGCCTGTGCTACGTCCGAAGTCTCCTGTGTTTACTCCAGTTAGGACTATTTCTTTAGCTCCGTTGGAGATTGCTTTTTGGGCGACTTTGATGGTTTCGGCAATGGATGCATTGCGACTGCGTCCGCGCGCGAAAGGTATTGTGCAGTAGGTGCAGTAGTAGTCGCATCCATCTTGTACTTTTAGAAAGTGGCGTGTGCGGTCATCGGCGCTACATTCGGGGCGGAAATTGCGTATTTGGGCGGTCCGTACGACATGGTATTCTCCATGTTGTTTTTTATTGAGGTTTTCGAGAAATTGTGGTAGGATGACTTTTTCGTTTGCACCGAGTACGAGGTCAACTCCTTCGATATTGGCAATTTCCTCGGGTTTGAGTTGAGCATAGCATCCGGTGACGACGATGTAGGCATTGGGGTGTTTTTTGATCATGCGGTGGATCATTTGGCGACCTTTTTTGTCTGCTGTGTCGGTGACGGAGCAGGTGTTGATAATCACGACATCGGCTTCTTCGTTTGTTTTGCATTTGGCGAATCCGATTTCGCTAAGTTGTCGCCCAAGTGCAGATGTTTCGGCGAAGTTGAGTTTGCATCCTAGAGTTTGGAATGCTATTTTTTTATTTTGGAATATAGTAGTATCTATCATAATTGTGCAAAGTTACAATTTTTTATTCTTTTATACAAGAAAATTTGTTCTAAAAAAACTTAATGTGTATTGTAGGTGTTTAATTGTGTTACTGTTAGTGGTTGTTAAAGTGGATTTTTTTTTGTAAATTTGCAAACTATTTTATAAAAGGAAAAACATTTTTATATGAAAAAAGTTGTTATTGCGGTAGATTCGTTTAAGGGATCGTTGACGGCTACTGAAGTGGCTGAGACTGTTACAAAGACGTTTAATGATGTGTTGCCTGAGTGTGAGGTTGTTTCGTTGCCATTGAGTGATGGAGGAGAGGGTTTGACAGAGGTGTTAGTTAATAAATTGACAGGTCGTTATCATACGATAGATGCGTTTGATCCGTTGATGCGTCCGATAAAGGTGCAATTTGGTGCGATTGGACGTTGTGCTATTATCGAGATGGCTGCGGCTGCTGGGTTGACTTTGTTGTCGGAGGAAGAGCGTAGTCCGATGAATACAACAACTTATGGTGTAGGTGTTATGATGCAAGCGGCGTATGATTTGGGTTATCGTAAGTTTTTGATTGGTATTGGTGGTAGTGCGACTAATGATGCTGGTCTTGGGGCTATGCAGGCTTTGGGTTTGCGTTGTTATAATTCTCAAGGTCGTATTATAAAGAGTCCTATTACGGGGTCGATGCTTAATGATGTTGCTCATTTGGATTTGACAAATCTTAAGCGTAAGATGGCGGATGTTGAATTGACGATTGCGTGTGATGTTCAGAATCCGTTGTTTGGACCTCAGGGTGCGGCAGTGATTTATGGTCCACAAAAGGGGGCTAGTGAGGAAGATGTTCATGTGTTGGATGCTGGTTTGCGTCATATTAGTCATGTGTGGCGTCGTTGTTGTGGTGTAACTATTGAAAATCAACCATGTATGGGTGCTGCTGGTGGTTTTGGTGGTGCTTTTGCGGCTTTGTTGGGTGCTAAGTTGCGTTCGGGAATAGATTGTGTGTTGGATGCGTTGGATTTTGATAATATAGTTGAGGATGCTGATTTGGTGATTACTGGAGAGGGTACTATTGATGCTCAATCGTTGATGGGGAAGGCGTTGACTGGTTTGCTTCGTAGATCGAATCAAGCGGGTGTTCCGGTATTGGCGATAGCGGGTCAGGTGGTTGATAGAGAGGCTGTGATAAAAGCTGGTGTATCGGAATGTTTGGAGGTGTCGTCGCGTTCTATTTCGCAAGAGGAGGCTATGAAGCCGGAGATTGCTCGTCAGAATATTGTATCGGTTCTTTCGAATTGGATTAAGGTGGATTGATGAGGAATATAGTTTTATTTATAATGTTGAATTTCCTGTATTTGAGTCAGTTGAAGGCTCAAGTACAGGAAATTTTGCCTTTGGGGGTGGCTCCTGCGGGTGCAGATGTGGTGTTTACGGAGCGTTGGTTGGCTTTTGGAAATCCTGCAGTATTGGGTAGAGAAGGGTGTGTGGTGGCGTCTGTGGGGTATGAGAATAGGTATTTTGCGAAGGAGTTGTCAGATGAGTGGGTTTCGGTAGCTGTACCGACTAAGTATTTTAATATGGGGGCGTCGTTTAATTTTTTTGGGTATGCTGATTATCATGAGATGATGGCGGCGTTGACTTTGGCTAAGCGATGGGGAATTGTGTCGTTGGGTGTAGAGTTTGATTATTTTAATATGTATTTGCCAGATGGGATTGGTTATAGGCATGCGGTGACTGCGCAAGTGGGTGTACAGGTGGATGTGACGGAGAAGTGTGTTTTGGGTTTTAGGTTGTTTAATCCGACTTTTACGCAGGTTGATTATAATGATGTGGCTAGGCGATTACCTGTTATGATGCATGTGGGGTGTAATTATGGTTTTATTGATGATTTGGATGTGTTGGTTGAGTTGGGGTATGTGTTGAATAGGGGAGTGGATTGGGCTTTGGGTGTGGAGTATAGGATTATGCCTGAGTTGTTGGCGAGGGTTGGAGTGAGGGGTGCTGATTATGTTGTTCCGTCGTTGGGTGTGGGTGTTTGTTTTGGTGGGTTTGTTTTTGATTTGACGGCAGAGGCTGATTTGAGGATTGGAATGTTGTTGATGTCGAATTTGGCGTATAGATTTTGAGGGGACTTATTGTATTTTTGAGTGTGTTTTGAAGGTGGGATGAGGTTTGCTTGCAGGTTGCTTTATCCTATATTTAAAGTTGGGAGGGGTTATTGTATTTTATAGATAGTTTTTGTAGTGAATTTAGACGTAGGTTTTAGACGAATATTGTTGGTTGTGGTGTGTTGTGCATCTGTGCTGACGGTGATGGCTGAGCGGTTGTCGTTCGACCAATTTTATGCGTTGGTATTGAATTATCTTGGTGAGGATGAATCTGGTGAGGGGTTGGATGTGGAGGATTTGGAATTGCGGTTGCGTAGGGTGTATGATAATCCGATTGAGTGGAATGGGGCTTCGCGTCGGGATTTTGAGGACTTGGGATTTGTGAGTGATGTGATGGTGGAGGAGTTGTTGTTTTATGCTGATTATTATGGTCCAGTGCGTTCGATTGGTGAATTGAAAATGGTGCATGATATAGAGTCGCCATTGTTATTGTTGTTGCCAGTGGTGATGACTGTAGGTGAAGTGGATGATACGACGAAGTGGGTGGATGCATTTAAATATTTGACGCATAGGATGGTTGTACGGTCGGATGTGACGTGTGAGCAGAGGAGTGGGTATGAGACGGGGCATTATTTGGGTAATCCGTTTAGGTTGTTGGGAAGGTATGATTTGGTGGCTGGAGATAATTTTAGGGTTGGTGTGTTGGCGGAGTCGGATGCTGGTGAACTTTGGTTTGGTGTGTGGGGTAGGGGTTTTGATTTGTATAGGATGTATGTTGAAGCTTCGAATTTGGAATATGTGTCGCGGGTGGTTGTGGGGTCGTATCGAGTTGGTTTTGGGCGGGGTTTGTTGTTTGGGCAGCAGGTGTATGGTAGTAGATTGTCGCAAGTTTTGTTAAGAAATGGTGGGGCTTTGGGGGTTAGGGGGTAT
>JAZRCE010000129.1:0-2340 GCA_045635445.1 Candidatus Aphodosoma sp. | reverse complement strand
CAAAGAAGAGGCTTCGGAAGAAGAATTCAAATTCAGCGACCTTGGCAAAATCTTCACTAGCAAAATGTTCTGGTTGGTTGCTCTCCTTTGCGTGCTCTACTACTCTGCTATCTTCCCATTCCAACGCTATGCTACTGACTTCTTGAACAAAACTCTCGGTATCGACAACGGCGCTCAACTCTTCAGCTGCTTCCCTATCTTGGCAATGGTGCTCACTCCATTCCTCGGTGGTTTCATCGACCGCAAAGGTAAAGCTGCTTCTATGCTTATGATTGGTTCGCTCATCATGATTGCTTGCCACCTCAGCTTTGCTTTCGTTCTCCCTATGTTCCCATCTAAAGCTTTGGCTGTTGCTATCATCGCTATCCTCGGCGTTTCGTTCTCATTGGTGCCTGCTGCTTTGTGGCCTTCTGTTCCAAAAATCATCGACGAACGCATCCTTGGCTCAGCATACTGCGTAATCTTCTGGATTCAAAACTGGGGCTTGCTCCTAGTGCCAATCGTTATCGGTAAAGTGCTCGATGCAACAGGTGGCTATACTCTTCCAATGGTTATCTTCTCTTCTTTCGGCGTTGTTGCTCTCCTCATCGGTATGTTGCTCAAACGCGAAGACAAGAAAAAAGGCTACGGCATGGAATTGCCAAATATCAAAGAATAGTTTAGAGATTAGAGTTTAGAGAGCCATTCGGTATTCACACTTTACTCCTAACTCAACACAATAGCTTATAGGACATTGATTTGTCCTATAGGCACAAAAAAACAATGAACAATTAATAATTAATAATGAATAATTGATATTTTTCACTATACTACACATAAAAAAGTTAGTCAGCATTTTTCAATTCTTAATTTTTAATTGTTAATTCTTAATTAAATAAATGGCTTCACTATATCTCATACCAACTGTTTTGAGCGACTCTCCGCTTGATAATGTATTGCCTTCGAATAATGCCGATATTATTCGCAAGGTAAAGGTGTTCATTGTGGAGAATATTCGCACTGCACGTCGTTTCTTAAAACAGGTGGATAAGAGTATAAATATCGATGAACTACAGTTCTTTGAACTAAACCAACACACCGACCTAAAGCAAATTGGCTCATACCTCGACCCTATCAAAGCAGGTAAGGACATAGGTATCATCTCCGAAGCTGGTTGTCCTGCCATTGCCGATCCAGGCGCAGATGTAGTGGCTATCGCGCAACGTCGTGGCATCAAGGTAGTGCCTTTGGTTGGTCCATCAAGCATATTAATGTCGCTCATGGCAAGTGGTTTCAACGGACAATCGTTCGCTTTCCAAGGCTATTTGCCTATCGAGAAAGCCGACCGCTCTACCCGACTCAAACAACTCGAAAAACGCATCTATAGCGAACATCAAACACAGATATTCATCGAGACACCTTATCGTAATATGCAAATGTTGGAGGAACTATGTCGCACTCTACAAGGCCAAACTCGCCTCTGCGTAGCTGCCGACATCACTGCCGAAAACGAGTACATCCGCACCATGACCATCGGCGACTGGAAGCACCTCATCTCGCAAGGCAAACAACCCGACCTCCACAAACGCCCTTGCATATTTTTGATATACAAATAAGGTCAACAGACAATAGTCAACTGTCAACAGTAGGGACGCTCGGCTCGAGCGTCCGATGAACCAAAAGTCTTTGTGCTTTTGGTGATAAAAAGTTAATAACAAATGAAAATTTCAAATTTCAAATAAATTCTTGTTTTCTTGTCTTCATGTCTCAAAAGAAGAAAAATATATTAACGAGCGAAGCTTGTGGTCTCGCTACTCGCTACTCGCTACTAAAAGTCTAAATATTATGAAACTATTAGAAGGAAAAGTCGCTATTATTACTGGCGCAGCACGTGGTATCGGTAAAGCAATCGCACTCAAATATGCAGATGAAGGCTGTAATGTTGCTTTCACCGACTTGAACATCGACGAAAATGCTCTTAAAACTCAAGCAGAAATCGAAGCTTACGGCGTAAAAGCTAAAGGCTATGCTTCTAATGCAGCAAGTTTTGAAGATACTCATAAAGTAGTAGAAGAAATCGTTAAAGAATTCGGTCGCGTTGACATCTTGGTCAACAACGCTGGTATCACTAAAGACGGTCTTATGATGCGTATGAGCGAAGCTCAATGGGACGCTGTTATCAACGTAAACCTCAAATCTGCATTCAACTTCATCCACGCCGTTACTCCTATCATGATGCGCCAAAAAGGTGGTTCTATCATCAATATGAGCTCTGTTGTAGGTGTAAATGGTAACGCTGGCCAATGCAACTACTCTGCTTCTAAAGCTGGTATGATTGGTCTTGCTAAATCTATCGCTAAA
>JAZRCE010000128.1:0-3255 GCA_045635445.1 Candidatus Aphodosoma sp. | reverse complement strand
GCTAAAGTTGACGAAAAACTCAGCTTCAAAGTAATCGAATTCAACAAAGAAGGTAAACGTATCATCCTTTCTCACAGCCGTATCCACGAAGACGTAGCTAAAGCTGCTGCTGAAGAAGCTGCTGCTGCTGAGAAAAAAGCTACAAAAGCTGCTAAAGAAGAAATGCCTGCTGTAGAAAAAACTACTCTCGGCGACATCGACGCTCTATCTGATCTCAAAAACCAAATGATCGAAGACGCTAAAGCTGCTCTCGAAGCTAAAAACAAATAATTAAGATTTAATCTTAACTTATAATAAAAGACAACTGATTTTCAAAAAAAAAATCAGTTGTTTTTTTATATATTTTTTCTATAAAATATTTCCTATTACAAATAAATTTTGTATCTTTGCAACAAAATAAGAGGAGAAAACCGAAATGCCCTAAAAGAGAGTAGGAACAAACTAAAATATCTTTTAATTATCATGAAAAAATTATTTTTCTTTTTTGCTGCACTTCTTGTTGTGCTTTTTACTGCTTGTGAGGATAAAACTCCAAGACTAAACCAAACAGAACTTACATTAACAACTACTGACACTTTCCAATTGCAATATCTCTACTACGAAGGTGCTATTGAATGGAAAACAGACAATCAATATATTGCTAATGTTGAAAATGGTTTAGTTAAAGCCATGTTAGCTGGCGAAACATATATATATGCAAACGAACTTGAATGTAAGGTAACCGTTAACCCACGTTACAACTTCTTCCTTGATCCATTTATAAAATGGGGTGCTACTACAGATGAAATCGAAGCTTATATGGCTGGTTACACTCTAACAAGCAATGCCGATGGTATGATTACTTACGAAGTTGAAAGCGAATACGTTACTCAATATATGTATGCTATGGAAAATAACACTCTTGCAGCTGTAGGACTTCTTATAAACAATGCAAAAATGGAAGAAATTGCACAACATATGATGGATCGATATATCGTTGTTGATATCGACGATCAATCAGGTATGGTTATCTTCCTTAACCCTACTATGACTGATATAATTATGCTTATGCCTATGAGTGAAGCAAACTCACTATTAATCTATTCTCCATACACAGAAGAAGAATCACCTAGACGCGCTCAAAGCAAAGCTAAA
Source organism: Candidatus Aphodosoma sp. (assembly GCA_045635445.1). GTDB lineage: Bacteria > Bacteroidota > Bacteroidia > Bacteroidales > Paludibacteraceae > Aphodosoma. The sequence goes on along the minus strand of JAZRCE010000128.1, from coordinate 2,121 downwards.
CAACATTTCCAAATCCAAGAAGTTCCTGCTTTCAACGCAACTAAATTCTTCGTTAAATAATAAAATAACTCATATACAAAAAAAACAAGGCGACTAAATTCAGTCGCCTTGTTTTTTGTATATATACCATCAATCGTTACAAAACAATCGTTAATGCAAGAAGAAATATAATCATTGCAACATATATTGTTGTTGCCACCTTATTTTTAATACTTACACCAAACAATTTCATTATAGTAAACATCACCACCGACACAATAAACCACATAAGATAATTCCATATAGAAGCATCATAAATCCAATACCAAAGATCTAGATCACAAGCTACAAGTTCTAGCGCAGCATCAAATAGAACCATAAAACCTGAGGCGACCAATATTTTAACTACCGCATTGACTTTAAGTCGTTCTGCCATGGCTGCACAAATATATAATAATGCCAACCAACACAACCCTATCAACAAAGGAATTCTAAACAATAAAGGGCCAAAACTATCTCCATAGAAATAAACATTTGAAGGAAAAAATAGATAAACTTTAAGCAATTCAACTACATAACTAAGCAAAAATACAACTCCTAATGAGGTATAGAATTGCCAATTCATGGGTGAATCATGCCCAATAATAAGCATTGCCAACACTGCTATCACTGCCAATGGCATAAGCATTACAAAATATGGGAATGTCCAAGGTATTGCCAAGCCTACAAAACCTAATGCGAAAAATCCCATTACAATCCATTGTAAAGTTTTGGTTTTCATAATAAAAGAGGTTTTTTATACGCCAGCGGTCCAACCGCCAACGGTTATTAAACAAAATAATATTGACATTACGAAAATCTCAAATCTCATGCCAAAGTAGTCGATGCTATGCAACGAATTTGCTAGTACCAAAAACATTTATTATCTTTGCACCGACATAAACCTAATGAATATGAAAAGACTAAAATCTCTACTTATTGCAATATTTCTCATTATGCAAATAGCTTGCGTTAAGGCTCAAAACCTACAGGTGATGTACGACTTTGAGCGTGGTTGCGTGACTTCGACGGTCGAAATGTTTCGCCCCGACGCTGGCGGTAGCACCTATTTCTTTGTTGATATGGATTGTGCGCCAAAGATGGTGGGTGCCTATTGGGAAATCGCTCGCGAACTATGCTTTTGGCAAAACTCTAAACTATCGTGGCTATCGGCTCACGTGGAATATAATGGTGGCTTAAACTCTGCTATGTCGTTCAACAACAGTTGGTTATTTGGTGCTACCTACTCTGGTCACTCGAAGGATTTCAGTAAGACTTGGTCGCTCTCGGCTCTCTACAAAATCAATCCTGGCATAATTGGTTTTTCGGGCAAACCCGACATACACAGCTTTCAGATCACTGGCGTATGGGGCATCGATTTTGCCAAAGGTTGGTGCTCATTCTATGGCTACTTCGACTTTTGTCGCGAACCTCGCCCATGGCAAGGCACTGAGTATATATTCATGACCGAACCACAATTTTGGGTGAACCTCAACAAGATAAAAGGTTGCGACAACTTCAGCCTCAGCCTCGGTGGCGAAATAGAAATCTCGACCAACTTCATCGACAAAGGCTTCCACGCCCTCCCTGCCGTCGGCGCAAAATGGACGTTCTAGATATATTTAGGACTCGCTTTGCTCGTTGGTTTTATCTCCCACAGATGACACAGATAGCACTGATTTTATTTTGCAATTGTCTTTATTCTCAATAAAATATATAGTTTTTTCATCTTTTATTTGTTTTTTTGATTCGCAATTTTTGTTGTAACAAAAATTAGCTCTACAGATTACCACAGATACCATGCGGTATTTATATCAAACTGACACTATATAAAAAGTAAATTTTTTTAAGCATAAACGCAAAGCCGTTTCGCACTTACACGAAACAGTTTTTTTGTTTTGTATATTCAAGATACCTCCAAGATAGCTCCAAGATAGCTCCAAGATAGCTCCAAGATGGGTTGGAGGGGGGGCTATGCAATAAAAAAAGGTGTTGTTTGGATTGGGATTTTTAGGGGGGACTTATTGTATTTTTGGGGGTGTTTTGAGGGTATGGTGAAGGTTGCTTGCAGGTTGCTGTATCCTATATTTAAATTAGGGAGGG
>JAZRCE010000127.1:0-2427 GCA_045635445.1 Candidatus Aphodosoma sp. | reverse complement strand
CTACTTTATTTCATCAATGAAAGTATATCTTCATTGTTTCCACCAAGGATGTATGTTTCAATTGGGTGTTTTTGCAAAACTTCGGCAATAGCCCCCACCTCGAATCTACAACCCACCAATGCCTCATATAACGGCGTGAGCTCCTGATGTGTGAAAAAGTCGCCATTAAATTCAATAGCTTTGATTTGCTCGGCTTTGACGTCGATGCGCACCTCAATTCCACCCCAGTCGAAGCGTTGTTTGTTGCGATAGGCATAAGGCGGATTGTTGCCCCACATCCATTCGTCGCTGAGATATTCAGGCTCAATCTCTTTCACCACGCGCCACTCCACTTCGTTGAAAGCAACGCGCTCGTTGGCAATCGAATTTTCGAGATGGCGCATCAACTCTTCACGTCCGAGGGTCATATAGTCGCCCACATTAATCACGCGCTGACGCACACTCTCAATGCCTTTAGAAATGAGTTTTTCGTTGTCGGGTGTAATAGTGCGCACTAGTTGCTCTATGTCGGTCTTATACAACAATGTGCCATGCAATATCGAGCCATTGTCGTTGCGATAATAAGCATTTCCCGAGAATTTTTTACCACGGAATATCAAGTCATTGCGGCCCGACAGTTCAGTCTCCAAATCGATTTCGGCAAAAGCCTTCACCACTGCCGAAAGACAATTGCGAAACACATCGTCTCTTTTGCCCTCGCGCTTAATAAACGTGAACATAAAGCAACCCTCGTCGGCAAAAATAGTGCCTCCACCCGAATGACGGCGATAGATTGGCACCCCGATTTTCTCCACATATTCCATGTTCACTTCCGCCTCAATCAACTGGTGCTTACCACACACCATAGCCGGATAGATATCCCAGATAAAGAATAAATCCTCATTACGCCACTCTGGCGAATTGAGCAAATGTTTTTCCAAAGCCAAATAAAACGACACGTTTTGTCGGCCGTAGTTAGTTAAATCAAGTGTTTTCATAATCTACTTTTAAGAAGTACAGATTTTTTTTCTTGGCTATCTATACGTAGTAGATATTTCTAAGGTTATATAAAGATAATTTTTTTAAAAAGTACAAGCCCTAAATTATAAAATATTAAATCACAAAACATGTACTTTAAAAAGAATAATCCTCCCGATATAAATCAGACAATAAATATATATTTAGAAAGCCTACTAACAAGAAAAATTTGTACTTATGTTAAGAAAAAAAAACTAAATCTTTTCAATCAATTGTTGCAACACAGCAAAAGTTTTCTTCGGAGCTTCGGCAAAGAAATCGAGATATTGTGTTGTATTATCAGGCTCCATACCTGGAGTGTCGCTCACAATACGGAGACTCATAAATGGCACTTGTTTAGCATAACAAACTTGTGCAATAGCAGCACTCTCCATATCAACAGCCTTACCATCAGGGAAATTGCGTTTGATACCTTGCAAAGTAGCCAAATCCGAGATGAATTGGTCGCCAGTGCAAATCAAACCAAAAACCAATCGACTGTTGACTGTTGACTGTTGACTATTGACATTCTTAGCGGCTTCAAGCAGATGCTCGTTAGCTGAGAATTTCAATGGGAAGCCTTGCACTTGTCCCCACTCGCCTTCGCCACACCACACGTCGTGATAGCATGCTTCGGTACCGACCACGATATCGCCTTGATGCATACCTTCGCCAATACCACCTGCTACACCACTATTAATAATATAATCGGGATGCATTTCAGCAATCAACGAAGTGACTTGCATAGCTGCGTTCACCTTGCCTATACCTGACTTAAGAAGTATGATTTGCTTGCCAGAGAGTTCGCCTACAAGAGCCTTTGCACCTTCTATTTCGCGAGGTTCGGCATGCTCTAATATATTGCTAACGAGGTTGAACTCGCTTTGCATTGCCACTATAATTGCTATTCGTTTCATATATATTCTCAAAAAAAGACAGAATAACATAATAACAAAAATTATGTTTTTATGCTATTTGGTCTTTTTAATATTAAATTAATACCCTAATATTTTTAACATAGACTTGTAAGATTGCTCTTTTGCGAAAAGTTTAGTAAACCACTCGCCCTCTTCATCACGATCGATTACAACCAATTTAGGTCCAGGAATCAAACAGTGTTGAATGCCACCATAACCACCAAGACTCTCTTGGTATGCACCCATATGGAAGAAACCAACGTATTGATCTTCACCCTCTTTGATTTTTGGCATAAAGACTGCATTTGAGTGAGCCTCGGCATTGTAGAAGTCCTCAGAGTCGCAAGTCAAACCACCGAGGTTGACACGTTCGTATTCTGAGTTCCAATTGTTGATTGCCAATAACACAAAACGTTGATTGATGCCCCATGTATCTGGCAAAGTTGTCATAAATGACGAGTCAATCATATTCCATTTCTCACGGTCGTTTTGTTGCTTTTGGTTGACAATGCTA
>JAZRCE010000126.1:0-27816 GCA_045635445.1 Candidatus Aphodosoma sp. | reverse complement strand
GCAAAAGGCTTCGCAATGGGTGTGCGTGCAGAGCATCCACAAGCTCTCATAGACAGCATCCAATACCACTGTCGCGAACGCAATCCATATCTTCCTGCTGCATCATACGGACTTGTACATCAAGTAGATGGTCGTGGTGTATATTCGTTCTGTATGTGTCCGGGTGGACATATCGTACCATCGGCTACCGAAGAGAAACAGATAGTTGTAAATGGTATGAGTGCATCGCATCGTAACTCACCATTTGCCAACTCGGGTATCGTAGTGGAACTTCGCCCTGAAGACCTTACGGAATATGCTCAATATGGCGAATTGTGTGGACTTCGTTTCCAAGAAGACCTCGAACGATTGGCGTTTAACAATAACGGAGGTGGACTACAAACTGCACCAGCACAACGTTTGGCCGACTTTGCTAAAGGAAAATTGTCAAATAGTTTGCCAGATTGCTCATACTTGCCAGGTATAATTTCATCACCTCTACACTTTTGGCTACCTGAGCGCATAGGCAAGCGCTTACAAGAAGGGTTCAAAGCATTCGACCGTAAAATGCATGGTTATCTCACTAACGAAGCAGTTGTTGTAGGCGTAGAAAGTCGCTCATCATCACCTATTCGCATACCGCGCAACATAGATACATACGAGCATCCACAAATCAATGGACTCTACCCTGCGGGCGAAGGTTCGGGTTATGCTGGCGGTATCACTTCTAGTGCTATGGATGGGGAGAATTGTGCTGAGGCAATAGCTAAAAAGTTGAAAGTTGTTTGATAAACTTCTAAAATATTTGAAATGCGTATTAGTCGATAGACATTGCTTGAATTGTGGTGCGGCATTGGAAATCGACGAAATAGCAGTGTGCGAACATTGCAAAACAACCACATTACAAGACTTGTTTGCCTCGCCAATGACAAAATATGAAGGCAATCAACTTGAAGAGAGATTGATGGGATTGGCACCATTCGAAAGTGTAGCGGCACTGATGAAGTTTGAGGTGGGAACTATCAGTCAACAACTAATACACGACCTTAAATATAATAATTATCAAGCAATTGGTTCGCTATTAGGAGAAGCAATTGCTACTCAAATACAACAAAGCAAAAGGTATACGCAAATAGACTACATTGTGCCTGTACCACTACACAGCAAACGTATAGCACAGCGTGGATATAATCAATCGGAACTGATTGCAGCAGAGGTGGCACGACAATTGAAAGTATCGTTACAAGCGGACAACCTCTATCGCACTCGCAACAACGAATCGCAAACACAAAAATCGCTCGAAGAGCGCATAGAGAATGTGAAGGACCTATTCGAACTACACGATGCTACTCTATTTGAAGACAAGACAATATTGCTCATTGATGATGTGCTCACTACAGGGTCGACTTTGATAGCATGTTGTAAAGCTCTATCTAAATCGAAAAATATAAAAATACACATCTACACCGCCTCTGCGGCAGACGTTATTTAGAGTACAGATAACACATTACAGATAACAGATTACAGATAACAGAGTATAGAGTATAGTGTATAGTGTATAGTGTATAAAAATAAAACAATGCTTAAATATGAAAAAGAATTTGGCTTATAAAACATTAGAATATTTTGGTTGGAGTATCAACCTAAAACAAGCACTTCCTAAAAAATGCGTTATCTGTGTGGCACCACATACATCGAATTGGGACTTTATGATTGGTATTTTTGTGAAATTTGCACTAAATATCAAGGCTAACTTTTTTATAAAAAAAGAGTGGTTTTTCTTTCCTATGGGCTACTTGATGCGTGCACTTGGCGGAGTTGCTATCCAACGTGACAAAAAAATGCGTATGACCGATGCCATGGCTGCCGAATTTGACAAACATGAGTCGCTTTGTGTGGCTATTACCCCAGAAGGTACTCGTAGCTACAACCCTGATTGGAAAAAAGGATTCTATTTTATTGCAGAAAAAGCAGGTATTCCAATCGTATTTGCAGCATTAGATTTCAAGAAAAAAGAGGTAATTCTCGGCGAACAATTCATTCCGACAGGCAATATAGATGCTGACATGGAACAAATAAAGGCTTATTATAAAGAGATAAATGCTAAATTTCCAGAAAGATTTGGCATGTAACAGACTGAAAAACAAAACACAATAAATTTATTGTTATTTTTAGTCGAAAATATTTGGTTATATCAAATAAATATCGTAACTTTGCACTCGCTTTTGAGAAAGAAAGTAACGATGGTGCCATAGCTCAGTTGGTAGAGCAAAGGACTGAAAATCCTTGTGTCCCCGGTTCGATTCCTGGTGGCACCACAAAAAATCAAGCAGTTATCTTAATTAGGTAACTGCTTTTTTGTTGTTATAATAGTTTTTATGAGTATAGATTTTGTATCTTATATTGCCTCAAAAAAGAAATGGAAAAGTTATCATTCCATCAGGTACTTTTTTAGGACAAAGACTATATTTTTAAAGGATGTCTATATTTTTAGGAAATATGTCATTTATTTAGTAAAATAACCCAAAACTATCTACTATTTTAGGAAAAGACACATAGTTTTGCGAGAAATAGGGACTTGCAAAGTTTGCAAAGTTGGCTTTATGTGGTAATTTTTATAGTCTAAAAGCTCAAAACTTTACTGTCGTGAAGTTGGGCTACGCCTAGGCATAGCTCAAACAAGTTTGACTCTGCTCTTGGCTTGCACCAACTTTGTCGACTTTGCAAATCACAGGTGTATAAGTGGCTGTTTTCTTCGGTGAAGGTTGCTTGCACCTTGCTAAAGGGAGAGTTCTACAAGATAGAAAGCTGCCTTATATTTAGTTATTGAATTTTTATTAACTTTTTATCAATAAACTTGATTTTTCAAAAAACTTTTACTACCTTTGCAAGTGCTTTTCCGTAGGGGAAAGTACTTTATTTAATAAAAGGTGTTATTGAAATTATCTTCTTAGATTAAACTTCGCAACTTTAATTTTGGAATGAAGATGATAGCAGTAGCGCCACATCGTTGGTATGTACAGCCATTGTTGGCTTTTCACATATCCTTTGGTGTGGGCTATTGCTTTATCCATTCCAAAGGTAATGCGAAGACCTAATCTAAGGATAAAGCAATAGGTTCCCACACCTTATTTTTTTATCCGCTTTCTTTTGGGAATTAGGGAGGCTTATGTAGTTTAATGCAACTATGAGAAAAAGTGTTTTTAATTTAATTTTTAAAATGTGGAGTATAATAATTTTATGCTCTGTAATCTTGATTGGATGTGAAACTCTGGCAATACTGGCAATACTGGCAATAGCACACCTCCACAAATAAGACCTGCCAAAATTGATTTGAATGGGGTTTGTGGCTTTGCTGTAGTAGAAAACAGTTCTAATGCACCAAAAACAAGGGCAGATGGTAATGAAATGGACAATGAAAATGAAGAATCTTCATGTTCTCATTTGCTTTATACAATTGATGAAAATGGAGAACTTCATATTTCTATATTTTATTTTGAAGTTGTGCCATCCGAAGGTGGAGATACTGAAAATCCCCAAACTGAAGTAATGAAAGAGGTTTCGAATGCTCTCCAAGTAGTACCTTCACTTGTGTCGGATTTAGGAAAATATATTTTATTTTCTGGATGTCGATATGAAATGAATGACACTATAATGTCTGATGAAGCTCGGGCTATTTGCAAGAGATACACTGAAAATAACTCAGAACAGAATATGACTTATTTGATTCGAAAGTCAGATGGAGCTTTATTCGACATATCCTACCAGTATTTATTTACATATCGTTGGATGTCGCCTGCTTATTATGAATATGGGTATAGTTATACCTATTCTAAAGATTCAAGAGCTTTGGGGTGGCACATACCAACTTATAGATATTTAACTTCGCCTAAAGGAAATTTATTTACTCTAGCATGTGACAATGACCGTGTTTATCAAATTGTTGATAACGGAAATGCCATTGATGTAAAGCAGATGACGCAAGATTATGACACAGGAGGATTATCACGTTTTATTGTTGATGCAAATGAAAATATTTATATCTATAATGAGTTTAGAGGTTATCTTGACATCTATTTGTCAAACGGAAGATTTGATGCTATAGATATGAGTTATTATTCCAACCCTGACGATAAAGGTTCTTTGACTCGACCTAGAATATTCGACATGAAATATGATGATAATAATATTGCATATTCATTCTTTGATTCAATATATTACGATTACGATTATGATAATAAAGATATAATATGTGTGACTAATATTACAGCTAGTATATTATCAGATGGTAATTACATAAAACGCAATAAAATAGCAATACCATTATATACGACTGCTCCATATTTACATCTGCATGAACCATTTACATATCCTCACTACATTGGTTACTCAAATGGGAATTTTAAATGGTTTTTATCAGAGAATTTTTTTGAAGGAGGTGATAGAATGTTTAAAACACTAACATATAACAAAGATAGAGATGAATGGATATTGGAAGACATACCTGAAGATTTACGCAATATCTATACAGAAAAATATGACCATCTATTATATGGAATAAAATCATACGGAGTCAATGTAAAAGGCAATACAATTGAAATAAATGAAATTGACATAGTAAATAATAGTTATCGTCAGTACTCATTTGATGTTGACATATCTTTTATAAAATCTCAATCTCATATGGCAACTATGTTGAATGAAACTCCTTATCTTTTTGTTAATGGCAAAAGTTCTGAAAGTGGAGCTGATGTTTCATTCATGATAAATCTCGCCAATGGAGAAAATAACTCAACATTTGCAACAGATAATCGTAATGTTGTTTCATTCTTCCGAATTAACTAAAAAAGTTCTATTCTAGGTGATACCACACAAAAAAAAGAGATGCATAAATGCATCTCTTTTTTTTGTTATATAACATTGTATCACCTTTCATATGCACCTAGGTCGGGTTTGCCGTCGGAGTTGCGGTTGTTGCCGTCGAGGTCGAGGGGATAGAGGTTTGAGACTTGTGGGGAACCAAGGTTGCGGGCATGAGAGAGTGAGTCGAGATGGAAATTGAAATAGCCTGTTTCGGCAATGTTGACGATGGAGGTATTCACAAAAACAGTGTCGATACCATTGCGTTCGTTACGAGATTTCGCCCAATAACAATCTATGAAGTTAGGGGTTTCGAGGCGTTTGCCTTTGATGAGTGTGTGTGATAATATCACATTGTAATCGACTATGGTGGTTGTATCTACTCCTAATTCAAGTTCTTCGGCATTGCTACCAAAGATGATACTATTTTCGATTACGGTGCTTGTAATTGGGAAATAGAGAGATGTGCCATTTTGCTTAAAGTGGTTCAATATGCGTACTGATGCAGTTTTGCGGTCTGCATATCGATAATAGTTGGCTATGGTGGTGTGCGCCATACGTAAGGAGCCTCCTAGTTGTAGGAGACATGATTCGCCACAGTTGCTTATTTCTGAGTTTTCTATCACAAGACTACCCTGCTGAGCATAGACCCCATATGCTCCCGAATTGTGTATAACAGAATTGCGTAGTTCTAGTTTTGGTTCTCCACGATTGGCTCCGACGAGGAGAATGCCTAGGTCGGCACTTCGGATATGGGTATGTTCGATAATGTTATGGGAGTTTGGATTTTGGAGATATATTGCTCCCCATTGTGCTGGCATTTGGTCGTAGGGTGTTTGGTCGACGTCGTTGATGCAATCGAATCGGTCGCCTCGAATGATGATTGGGTGCTCTAATGTACCTCGGCACTCGAGTTCGCCATCGATGATGATGTTGGCTCCGGCATGCATATAGAGATGTGCGCCTTCGGTAATAGTGAGTTTTGCTCCTTCTGCTATATATATATGATTGAATACTAGATTAGGACGGAGTGAGTCTATTGTGGTATTTGTAGTATATATTGCATTGCGCAAAATGCGTGCATCGCTACTTACAGCGATGAGTTTTACGTCTTTAATATGATTGTTGCATTCGAAGATAAGTGAATCTAATATAAGAAGATGTGAATTTAAATCGGTAGTAGGGGCAGTGAATTCGACAAAGACGAATAGTGAATCGCGACCTTTGATGACGATGTTGTTGAGTGTTTCGCCTTTGCCTGCTATATGCCCGTCGACATTGAATCGGAAATGAGATGATGACCCGCCTCCTAAGCGAATTGATGATATATTGAGTGCGTTTCTATTTTCGTTGTATATCATGAATCGTCCTGTGGCGGATTGTTGTTCGGCAAATAGCGTATCGAGCAATAGTGTATCGCAAGAGAATGTGAGTTGGAGATTTTCGCTATTACTTATGTTTTCTTCGACACATGCAGATAGGATGATTGTGACTAAAAGTAGAAGCGATATTGATGTTTTTAATAGATATTTCATTTGATGTTAGAGGTGAATTTTAGATAAAAAAATGTTGTCGGTTTTCGTTGGCATAGGTTGCTTGAAGGTAGGGTTTTATGGTTGAGTGTTGGGGGTTAACGTCCGAACATAAATCCGAAGAAAAATCGTGGTCCGGTGGAGAAATCGTCGGCCCAATTTGTTACGTTGAGCATATAGTCGATTTTTGCTACGAGACTAATTCGTTTTGTGATATTGTATTCGACTCCGATGAATGGGTCGATGACGAGAAATGGGTAGTGTCGATATGAGGTGTATTGGTTTTCGACGATGTAGTCGTTGGGATAGTTGCCTGCGGGTGTATTTGGATCAACGTCGATGAATGTGAGATGGGTATAGGAACCGCCTCCAATGATGCCACCGGTAAATATGGTCCAACGATTAATGTGCCAATGGGAATCGAGAAGGAGACCACCCCATCCTACTTTGGCTGAACTAGCGTTGGAACCGTATTTGTGGGTGGTGACGTAGCCTTCCATACCAATACGGAGGTGTTTGCCAAATCCTATGCGAATGGCGCCTCCTATTCCTAATGAAGTGCCATTCAAACTGTAGGGAATACCTATTGGTTGGTTGTTAAGGTCGGTCATTTGGAATTCGTTGCTACGAACGTAACCTATGTGTAGCATCATACCGCCTTGATATCCGTTGTAAGCAAAGGGGTGTCGGGGTTTGATGGTGTCGGGTGATTCTGCGGCTGAAAGTGTAGTTAAGAAAAAAGTTAGGAAGATAAGTAATAAAAGATGTTTTATGGTTAATATTTTTTTCATAAAAGTTTGGTGTTTGTGTTTTAATTTGCAAAGTTAGCAATTTTAATTCAATATACCTAATTTAATGTTCAAAAAAATATGTAATAAGTCAAAGCACTATCAATTAGATGATTTTGTTTTTGTGTATAATTTGTTAGTTTTTTGGGTTATGATATGTGTGTTTTTTTGATTATTTTTTTGTATCTTTGCAAGAATTTATCTTTAAATATAATATTTATGGAATTATTTGATTTTAATCATTTTACTGGTCTGATTATTGGAATTTCGACATTTCTTATCATTGGTTTGTTTCATCCGCTTGTGATTAAGGGGGAATATTATTTTGGTGTGAAGATATGGTGGGTGTTTTTGGTTATTGGCATAGTGTCGTTAGTTTGCTCGTTTTGTGTGGATAATGTATTGCTTCAATCGGTGATTTCGGTGTTTGCGTTTTCGTCGTTTTGGAGTATTCATGAAGTATTTGAGCAAAAACGCAGAGTTGAACGTGGTTGGTTTCCTAAAAATCCGAAGCGCAAATGAGGAGAGTTGGTTTTATTATTGTGTTTGGTTACATATTCATTATGAATGTTGTGGCTAGAGTTGAGTTGCCTTGGGATTCTTTGTTTGCTAGTTATGGTTTATCGAATAGGGCTGCTATGTTGCCTGCGCAGATTTGTGGGGAATGGGATTTGATGTATAATGATGGTCGTGCTGCTGGTATCTGGGGGTTGACTCCTCCGGTGGCTCGTAGATATGGTTTGGTGATAAATGACGAGATGGATGAACGTTATGATTTGCGATTATCGACTGAGGTGGCTGCTAGGTATTTGTGTGATTTAAAGAGATGTTATGGCAGTGAGGAGGTGGCTATTTTGGCATATTTGAATGGAGCGCCTTTGGTGGCTGATGTGGCTAAAATGTGTGGTGTTGATCTTTGGTGTATGGGTAAGGAGACAATGGATTTATTGTGTTGTCATTTACCAAAAAATGGGATTTGTGATGATATTGAAGTTAATTGTATTGGTTTGTTGGATTCGATATACAACCGCACTGGATATGTTATATACAAATTTGACTACCCCATTCGCAAGGTAACACTACAAGACTCAATTGGGGTTGAACTGGGGTTGATGAATGGAATGATATTGCCATCGGCACGTTGGATTAATAAGTTATTTGTGCCTGTAGATTTTGATTTGGATAATATGCTGATTGGGGTTTATGATGTTGAGCGATTGGCCATGGAGAATGAGTTGAGGGCTATGGCTCAAGAGGAGGAGAATAGAAATAAAGTTCGGGCAGCGGCGATAAAAAAGGCTAATGAAGTAAAGGTGTATGTGGTGAAATCTGGCGATACGCTTGGTCATATTGCAAAGAAGCATAGGGTGACAGTGAAACAATTGAAGCAATGGAATGGGTTGAAATCGGACTTTTTGAGAATTGGTCAGAAATTGAAAATTAAAAAATGAAAATATTTTTTTGATATGAAAGCATATAAAACAATATTGTTTATTACGGCGGTATTCACAATGATGGGGTTGATTGGGTATGCAATTCCTAGTGATGGGATGAATATTGGTGGTGTTAGTATTAGTTTTCCGTCGGCCACAGAGATTATGAGAGGTAGTGATAATGGATGTGAGTTTCAGATGTTTTCGGATGCAGATCAAGTGTTTTTTGGTTCGAAAGCATTAAAAGCGATGATGGAATCGTCTGAGTATATGAGATTACGTCGTAATATTTTGGCACATGATTATTCGCCTTCTTATCCGAATGATAGTATAGAATGGATATTCCCGTTGTTTGAGGCTTTGGAGGGGGCAAAGAATAGGAAGGTGCGTATTATACATTATGGTGATTCGCAAATAGAGGAAGATAGAATGTCGAATTATCTTCGCATGGCATTTCAGGATACTTTTGGTGGTTATGGTGTGGGGCTTGTGCCTGCGATACAGACGATTCCGACATCGTCATTTGGTCAGAATTGTTCAAAAATGTTGAAAAGGTATCTTGTTTATGGTACTCAAGATATGCGTATTGAGGGGCAAAATTATGGTCCTCTTGGTCAGACTGCATTGTTGATGGATAGTGCTACGTTTACGTTTTATAAATTGAATTATAATAAAACTAGAAATAATACGAAATTTTTTAATAGGATTACTATTTTGCTTGATGAGATTGAGGGTGATGTGAGTGCTACGATTTCGACTAAAGGTAAAAAGGAAACTAAATCGATAGGAGCAAAGAATGGTTGTATTGTGTTTAATTTGCCTGATTCGAGCAGTCGCGCTACTCTATCGATGAAAGGTAGGGGGTTGATACATGGATTTATGATAGATGGTTCGGATGGAGGTGTTCAGTTTGATAATGCTGCGATGCGTGGTTGCTCTGGGACAATATTTACGTCGATAAGTAGAGAGAGTTTACTTGACTATTATAATCAGAATAGTATACCTCTGATAATTATGCAGTTTGGTGGTAATAGAGTACCTTACACTAAATCGGATAAAGCTATTGCGTCATATTGTGAACAATTGACTCGTCAAATAGGATATTTGAGAAAGATATCGCCTAAATCGATTATATTATTTATTGGTCCTTCTGATATGTCGACTAATGTAAATGGTAAGATGGAGACGTATCCTCATTTGCAAAAACTTATTGATTCGTTGAGAAGTATGTGTTTAAGAAATAATGTGGCATATTGGGACTTATATAAGGCGATGGGAGGTAGAAATTCTATGGTTAAATGGGTAAACTCGAATCCTCAATTAGCTGGATCGGATCATATACATTTTACATATGCAGGATCGAATCGTGCGAGTGAGATGCTTTGGGAAGGGTTGATGCAAGCTTATGAGTTGTATAAATTGAAACTTGAGAGTGAGGACTAATAAATTTATTGTGATTGTTTATGCGTAAAATTATTGTATATATATTTTGTTTTTTGGCTCTACCTACAATTATGGTGGCTCAGATTTATCCGTTGATGCGAGAACTACCCTACTATGATTGTGTTAATTATAAAGCAAATAAATTGATTTATTGTGGTGACTCGGCGAAGTTTGATGTTTTTTTTGCTAAATTAGATTCTTTAGCATTATGGGGAAATGGCAGTATTAATATATTGCATATTGGTGGTTCGCATATACAAGCGGGAGTTTTTTCGAATAGGATTAGGACAAATTTTGCTAATGTGCAACCTGGTTTTGCTGCAGAGAGAGGTGCTATATTCCCTTATTCGGCAGCTAAGACTAATAATCCTAAGAATTTTGAAATACGTTATTCTGGGGAATGGAAACGATGTCAGAATTCTCGTCCGCCAATTACTGAGACTTTAGGTTTGATGGGTTACACTATATCGACGAATGATATAAATAGTTCTATAAGTTTTGATCTCAATCCTGAATCGTATAGGTCGAATTGGGTGTATAATAAACTGAGGTTATTAGCTACGATTGGGGATACTGAGTTAATGCCTATTTTAATAGTTGGAGAGGACACTATACCTGCAATATATGAGGACAGTTCGTTTGTTTTTCAGCTCAATAGATTTGCAGAGAGTGGCACTATAGCTTTGGTCAAATCGACTGAGTTGGAGAGGTTGATTGAGAAACAGAATTCTTTAATTCAAATAATGGATAGCGTTATAACCCAAGAGAACGCACGTAATGCAGTACAAGACTCTACTTATTCGCTTAATATTGGATTAGAATCGGATAATGGATTGAATGTGGAAAGTAGTATTTGTAATATTGAAAGTGAATATAAATTTTCGATAATGGGTTTATTGCCCGAGAATAACTTCAACGGAATAACTTATCACTCGATGGGTGTAAATGGGGCTTCGCTACAATCGTGGTTACGTTGTGACCGATTTGGGGAACAGATGTTTTTTGTTAATCCTGATTTGGCTATAATGGCAATAGGCGTAAACGATGCTAATGTGCCCAAAGGAGAATTTAACAAAGATTTGTTCAAATCTAGATATAATAAATTGCTATCGCAAATATATGCTGTAAATCCGAATTGCGCAGTAATATTTATCACAAACAATGATTGTGTTGTGCGTGTTGGACAAAGATCATATGGTGCAAATCAGAATACTGTGCTTGTGCAAAAAGCTATGTATGAATTGGCCAAGGAGCATAATGCTGCTGTGTGGGATTTATATGAAATAATGGGAGGTCTTGGCTCAATAAGTGTTTGGAATGAAGCAGGTCTTGCCAATAAAGACAGAGTACATTTTCTTGTACCAGGATATAATCTTCTCGGAGATATGTTGTACAATGCTATTATTTTCGACTGGTTATATAAATAAATCATAATTTATAATAATTATAAACTCTCTATTAACAAACGCGATGGATTTAATCTTATCTTTTTTATCAAAGACATTTGCATTTGATGAGAATTCGCCTTTATTGTTTACCCAATTCTATTTTTGGGCGTTCTTTGCTATTGTCTTTGCTATATTCTCGTTGTTTCACTCAAAACGTTTATTACGCAATACATTCTTATTTATAGTCAGTTTATTTTTCTACTACAAAACAAGTGGATTATTTGTACTATTGCTTGTGTTTGCCACGATATCGGATTTTTTTATCGCTAAATTAGTCTACCGATCTGATAAGGAATTGTATCGTAAGTTATTTGTTGGTCTAAGTGTTTGTATTAATCTGTTAGTTCTCAGTTATTTTAAATATTCATACTTTTTTGTTGATCTTATTAATTCATTATTTCATACATCATTTGAGGTGTATGACTATTTTGCGGCTATAGGCAATATGATGATGGGTTCGGATCACTTTAGAGTAGACCAGATAATTTTGCCAGTGGGAATTTCGTTTTATACATTCCAAACCATTAGTTACACGATGGATGTGTATAGAGGTAGAATTAAACCTGTTAATAATGTATTAGATTATGGATTTTATGTTTCGTTTTTCCCTCAGTTGGTGGCAGGTCCGATTGTAAGGGCAGCAGAATTTATACCTCAGATATATAAACCATACTTCCTTGCTCGTCGTCAGTTTGGTATAGCTATATTTTGGATTCTCAATGGTTTAGCCAAGAAAATTATACTTAGCGACTACTTAGCCGTGAATTTTATAGACCGCGTGTTTGACAATCCTATGTTGTTTTCGGGTTTTGAGAATTTGATGGCTTTGCTTGTTTATTCATTGCAAGTTTATGCCGATTTTTCGGGTTACACTGATATTGCGATTGGTGTGGCTATGATAATGGGATTCTATCTGCCTCAAAACTTTAATTCGCCATACAAAGCACCAAATGCAAGTAATTTTTGGAAACGTTGGCATATATCACTCTCGCGTTGGTTACAAGATTATCTTTATATTCCATTGGGCGGTAATCGCAATGCAACGTTCGGTACATTCTTTTGGGTGGTTGCCATAGCTGCAATTGGAGTGATTCTCTCGGGCAGTGTAACAATTGCTATTATCGTATTGTCAATAGCACTAGCAATTGTGTTGTGGGGAGTGTTCCGTCCGGAGCGTAGAAACAAAATCATTACTAATCTGAACATGATGATAACTATGCTATTAGGTGGTATATGGCATGGAGCAAGTTTTAACTTCATGATTTGGGGAGGTTTGAATGGCGTAGGTATGCTTATATACAAGATTTGGCGCGGATGGTCGATGAATATGAAAATGTTGATGGTAGCGTTGGTCACTACTCTACTCATTAGTTTAATTTATTTTTCACCTGCGCCTATTTGGAATGTGCTTGCCGTTTGGTGTGGAATCATCGCAATTGGAACACTAGTGCGTTGGATCTATTGTAAATGCACCGAGAAAAATGAAAATCAAAATAGATTTTTGCAAATTGGAAACGTATGGGGGATATTTCAAACCTTTATATTTATTAGTTTCACTCGATTGTTTTTCCGCTCAGGTTCTAATCTTGACCCTGCATCGGCCAACGAACATGCTTGGAATACAGCAAAAGACATGGTACACCAAATGGGTTCGGCATGGAATGTGGATGTAATACCAGATATCTGCTTGGGATATTGGAGGGTATTTGCACTCTTTGTTTTAGGCATGATAATACATTGGTTACCTGTACGTTGGAAACGATGGTATCGCATTAACTTCGCACTACTGCCTCTACCCATAATGGCTATACTCGTTGTAGCAGTAGTATTCATCGTCTATCAATTCATCACCGCTGACCTACAAGCCTTTATTTATTTTCAATTTTAATCATTCAGTAGTAAGAATATCAAACACTTAGTATAATAGACGGTCTTACTACTAACTATTAACTACTAAAATTTAGAATTATGCCACAATTTACACACTTACATGTACATACACACTATTCGATTCTCGATGGGATGTCGAAGGTAGGCGATCTTATAGATAAATGCAAACGCACTGGAATGAATGCTATTGCTATTACAGACCATGGTAATATGTTTGGCATCAAAGAGTTGGTTGATACAGCAGCAAAGGTTAACGGAAAGGTAAAAGATGCTATAAAAGAACTGAAAAAAGAACTGAAAAAAGCAGAAGAAATATGCAATTGGGATAGAGTTGAAGAGATAAAAGCGCAAATCGAAGCAAAAGAAAAAGAATATTTCAAACCTATCATTGGATGCGAGACTTATTGTGCTCGTCGTTCTTTATATTCAAAAGATAAAGATTATAAGACAATTAACCCAGAAAGTGGCAAAGAACAGATAGTGGATGCATCGGGTTATCACTTAATTCTGCTAGCGAAGAACCCTAAAGGCTATGAAAATCTTTGTAAAATAGTATCTACGGCATGGATAGATGGTAACTACTATCGTCCTCGTATTGACAAAGAGTTATTAGAAGCTCATAAAGAGGGACTTATAGTTTGTTCGGCATGTCTTGGTGGTGAAATTCCGCAACATATTATTGCAGGAAGATTAGACGAGGCTGAAAAAAGTATTATGTGGTTTAAAGAGAGATTTGGAGATGACTACTATCTTGAAATTCAACGACATAAGACAGATAAACCTAATTCAGATCAAAATGTATATCAACGTCAAAAGCAAGTAAATAAAGTGATACTTGAACTTGCAAAAAAGACTAATACAAAAGTGATTGCATCGAATGACGTACACTTTGTAGAAGAAGAGCATGCAGAAGCGCACGACCGCTTGATTTGTCTTTCGACAGGACGTGATTTGGATGACCCAAATCGTATGAGATACACAAAGCAAGAGTGGTTAAAAACGCCAGAAGAGATGGCAGAGATATTTGCTGATGTACCAGAGGCTTTGGCTAATACAATGGAAATTGCCGACAAAGTGGAGGTATATAGTCTTGATCGTGGACCTCTTATGCCCATGTTTGATATACCTGAGGAGTTTGGTACAGAAGAAAATTATCGCCAAAAATATACTCACGAGGACCTATTCAATGAGTTCACTCGCAACGAGAAAGGCGAAGAGGTGATGTCGAGAGAGGATGGAGAAAAAAAGATTAAAGCTATTGGTGGATATGATAGGTTGTATCGTATTAAATTAGAGGCGGATTATCTTCGAAAATTGGCTCTTGATGGAGCTAAAATGCGATATGGAGACCCTGTGCCTGATGACACGATGGAACGCATTGTATTTGAGTTGCATATCATGAAAACAATGGGTTTTCCTGGTTACTTTTTGATTGTTCAAGACTTCATTTCAGCTGCACGTGGAATGGGGGTATCAGTGGGTCCTGGTCGTGGTTCGGCAGCTGGTTCGGTAGTAGCTTACTGCCTTAAAATCACTGATGTTGACCCTTTGAAATATGACTTGCTGTTTGAGCGTTTCTTAAATCCCGACCGTATTTCTCTACCCGATATCGATATAGACTTTGATGATGATGGTCGAGGTGAGGTATTGCGTTGGGTGACTGAAAAATATGGAAAAGAGAAAGTGGCACATATTATTACATATGGCACGATGGCAACTAAATCGTCGATAAAAGATGTTGGTCGTGTACAAAATGTACCACTACCAGATGTTAATAAACTAACATCATTGATACCAGACAAATTTGGAGAAGATAAGGCTGATCCTAAGACAGGCAAAGTGCCTAAGGTGAACATAAAAAATTGTTTGAAATATGTACCTGAATTAGCAGAAGCTCGTAATAGTGATGATATGAACATTGCTGATACACTGAAGTATGCAGAAATGTTGGAGGGTACTGTGCGTCAAACGGGTGTGCATGCTTGTGGTGTGATTATTGGGGCAGATGACCTAAAGAAATTTGCTCCACTATCAACAGCACAAGACAAGGAAACTAAAGAAGATATGCTCGTAACACAATACGAGGGATCGGTGATTGAATCGGTGGGATTGATTAAAATGGACTTTCTTGGATTGAAGACTTTGTCGATTATTAAAGAGGCATTACGAAATATAAAAAAATCGAAAGGTATTGATATTGACATAGATAGAATACCTATAGATGATGTAGAAACGTATAAATTGTATAGCGAAGGTCGCACGGTTGGCACATTCCAATTCGAGTCGCCTGGTATGCAAAAATATTTAAAGGAATTGCAACCTTCTGTGTTCGAAGACCTTATTGCAATGAATGCATTATATCGTCCAGGTCCGATGGACTACATTCCTCAATTCATTGCCCGCAAGCATGGTCGTGAACCAATTGAGTATGACTTGGACTGCATGGAGATGTATCTGAAAGATACTTACGGGATTACGGTGTATCAGGAACAGGTGATGCTTTTGTCGCGTTTGTTAGCTAACTTTACGCGTGGTGAGTCGGATGCGTTACGTAAGGCGATGGGTAAGAAATTGCGAGATAAACTTGATCAAATGAAACCTAAATTCATATCTCAAGGTCAGGGGAATGGTCATGATCCTACGAAATTGGAAAAGATTTGGGCAGATTGGGAGAAGTTTGCATCGTATGCATTCAATAAATCGCATGCTACATGCTATTCGTGGGTATCGTATCAAACGGCTTATTTAAAAGCTCACTACCCTGCTGAATTTATGGCTGCCAACTTGACTCGAAATAAAGACAATATTTCGGAGGTAACGAAATTTATGGATGAGTGTCAATCGATGGGATTGGAAGTAAAAGGACCTGATGTAAACGAATCGGAATTGAACTTTACAGTAAATGCAAAAGGTGAGATTCGTTTTGGTCTTGGAGGTGTGAAAGGTGTAGGCGAAGGTGCTGTAGAAGCAATTGTTAATGAGAGACGAAAGAATGGTCCTTATAGCTCTATTTTTGACTTTTTGGAACGTGTAAATCTTTCAGCTTGTAATAAAAAAACAATGGAGTCACTTGCTTTGTCGGGTGCTTTTGATTGTTTTGATGGTGTTATAAGAGAACAATTTTTTGCTGAAAACTTGAAAGGTGAACAGGTGATGGAAACTCTTATTAAATATGGTAATAGATATCAACAAGATAAACAAATGTCGACAAATTCGCTATTCGGCGGTTTGGATGATGATACGTTTGATATTCCTAAGCCTGAATTGCCTAAAACTGAGCGTTGGTCAACATTTGAACGCCTTGACAAAGAAAAAGAATATGTTGGTATTTATCTATCGGCTCATCCATTGGATCAGTATGCTGTCCCTATTAAGTTTGCATGCACCAATGTGGCTAAGATAGACAAGATGAAGGAGAATAGAGAAAGTAAGACATTTTCGGTTGGGGGGCTTGTTACGGCTTGTCGTGAAGGTATGACGAAGAAAAGTACTCCGTATGGTATTCTTACTTTACAAGATTACTCTGGTTCGTATGAGTTTCCATTGTTTGGCAATGATTATACAGCATATCGTAATTATCTGAAAGAAAACTTATTTGTTGCTATTATTGTGAAGATACAAGAGCGTGGTAGTGATTGGAAGTATAAACCAAAGGAAGAAGATGGTAAACAAAAAGAGATGGAGGTGAAAATATTGAAGATGGAGTTGCTAGAAAATGTAGCAGATAAGTTATTGAAAAAAATGACTATTGCTTTGCAATTGGGTTCGATTAATAGTATGCTAACAAGTAAATTGTTGAGTTTATTAGGTGAAAGTAGTGGTAATGCGGAGTTGTTTTTGGAGGTGCATGATCCGGAGACAAGTAGTAATCTAAAATTGAAGTCAAAAAAATTTAGCGTGAATATAACTCACCAATTGGTCAAAGAGTTAGAGGTAATTCAGAAGAGCGGAGCTATAAGATTTTGGATTAATGATAATAGGGTTATTGAACAGGAAAAAGTTCATGATGACATTGAGAATGAACCTAATAATGATGATAATACAGATGAGTAATTGTTTTTTTAACAAAATTTATGAATTGTGTATTATGTTTTTTGAATTAAAATAACTACCTTTGCATTCAAATCCTATGTGATTAATTATTTTTATTAACTAACTATAAAAAATCTAAATTATGGCATTACACATTACAGATGTTAACTTCAAAGAAGTTTTGGCTAACAACGCAGTGGTTGTTGTTGATTTTGGTGCTGCATGGTGCGGTCCTTGTAAATCTCTTCAACCTGTTATTGACAAAATTGCAACAGCTTACGAAGGTCGTGCTGCTGTAGGTAAAGTAGATATCGAAGAATCTCCTGAAACTACAGAAGAATTTGCTATCCGTTCGGTTCCAACTATCCTTTTCTTCAAAAATGGTGAATTGGTTCCTGGTAAAAAAATCGTTGGTGCTACTAACGAAGCTAAAATTACTGCTATCATTGATGAAATTCTTTAATTTGATTTTATGCAAGAGATTTGAGACGAGGTTAATTGCTTCGTCTCTTTTTATTTAATAAGGGGGGCTTATTGTATTTTAATAAGGGATTAAAAGATAGGATGAGGATTGCTTGTAGGTTGCTTTATAGTATATTTAGCAAATGGAGGGGGTTATTGTATTTTTGAGAGATTTTTTATAGGACTTTTTTATCATTTTTTTGCATATTTTTTTGTAGTTCGGGGCTTTTTTTGTAACTTTGCATGTTAATTTAAATTAGTATATAGATATAGTTTTTATAGATGAAGAAAATCAGAAACTTTTGCATTATAGCCCATATCGACCATGGGAAAAGTACTTTGGCCGACAGACTATTGGAGTTTACTCAAACTGTTGAAGCTCGAGATCTCCAAGCACAAGTGTTAGATGATATGGATTTGGAACGTGAGCGTGGTATTACTATCAAATCTCATGCTATCCAAATGAAATATAAATATAATAACGAGGAATACACTCTTAACTTGATTGATACTCCGGGGCACGTTGACTTTTCGTACGAAGTGTCGCGCTCGATTGCTGCATGTGAGGGTGCATTGTTGATTGTGGATGCTACTCAAGGAATTCAGGCTCAGACGATTTCGAATCTTTATATGGCAATTGAGCATGATTTGGAAATTATCCCTGTAATGAATAAAATGGATATGGACAATGCTATGCCAGATGAGGTTGAAGATCAAATTGTAGAGTTGCTCGGCTGCAAGCATGAAGAGATTATCCGTGCGTCAGGCAAAACAGGTATGGGTATTGAGGAGATTTTGCATGCTATTATTGAAAGAATTCCTGCACCTGTTGGTGATCCGAATGCTCCGCTTCAATGCTTGATTTTTGACTCGGTGTTTAACTCGTTCCGTGGTATTATTGCTTATTTTAAGATTGTTAATGGCACGATTCGTCCGAATGACTTGGTGAAGTTTGTAAATACAGGCAAGGAGTATGAAGCGAATGAGATTGGTATTTTGAAATTGGATATGGTGCCTCAAAAAGAGTTGTCTGCTGGTAATGTGGGTTATATTATTTCCGGTATTAAGACTTCGAAAGAGGTAAAGGTGGGTGATACTATTACACATGTGAAACGTCAATGTGATGAAGCTATTGATGGTTTTGAAGAAGTAAAACCTATGGTGTTTGCGGGTGTATACCCTATTGAGACTGAAGACTTTGAGGATTTGCGTGCATCGCTTGAGAAGTTGCAATTGAATGATGCGTCGTTGACGTTTGAACCTGAGTCGTCGGCTGCATTGGGCTTTGGTTTCCGTTGTGGTTTCTTGGGTATGTTGCATATGGAGATTGTTCAAGAACGTCTTGATCGTGAATTCGATATGAATGTTATCACTACGGTGCCTAACGTTTCGTATAAAGTGTTTACTAATAAGGGGGCTTGTCTTGAGGTGCACAATCCTTCGGGCTTGCCTGAAATCACTGAAATTGATCATATTGAGGAGCCTTATATTCGTGCATCGGTGATTACGAAGACTGATTATATTGGTCAGATTATGACTCTTTGTTTAGGTAAGCGTGGTGAGTTGGTGAAACAGGAGTATGTGTCGGGTAACCGTGTAGAGTTGATTTATGATATGCCGTTGGGCGAAATTGTGTTTGATTTTTATGATAAATTGAAATCGATTTCAAAGGGTTATGCTTCGTTTGACTATCATATGAATGGTTTCCGTCCATCGAAATTGGTAAAATTGGATATTTTATTGAATGGAGAGTCGGTGGATGCTTTGTCGTCGTTGATTCATTTTGACAATGCTTATACACTCGGTCGTCGTATGTGCGAAAAATTACAAGAGCTCATACCTCGTCAACAATTTGATATTGCTATTCAAGCGGCTATTGGTGCGAAAATCATTGCCCGTGAGACTGTAAAAGCCGTTCGCAAAGACGTAACAGCTAAATGTTATGGTGGTGATATTTCGCGTAAACGTAAGTTGCTTGAAAAACAAAAGAAGGGTAAGAAGCGTATGAAGCAAATTGGTAATGTTGAGGTGCCTCAGAAGGCATTCCTTGCGGTGTTGAAACTTGATTAATTATAGTGGATAAGAGTAGTTGGCATAAGATAGAAAACTTTTAACTTTAAACTATAATCTATTTAAAACAAAAAAAATCATGTTACTTTTAAGTGCAACAGAAACGGTTATGCAAGTTCCGTTTTGGGCTTCTATTCCGTTCATCATCATGTTGTTGATGATTGCCATTGGTCCGCTTGTGGCGGAAGAATGGTGGGAACACAACAGAAACAAATTGCTTGTTTCTTGTTTGTTGGGTATTCCTACTGCATTCTATCTTATTAAATGTGGATTAGTACATCAACTCGAACACCAAATCTTTGGTGACTACATCCCATTTATCGTTCTTCTCACTGCCTTGTTTGTCATCACTGGTGGCATTCATCTTAGTGGCGACATCAAAGCTAAGCCTATTATCAACACTACGTTTATCGCTCTTGGTTGGATTTTGGCTTCATTCATGGGTACAACAGGTGCAGCTATGTTGCTCATCCGTCCACTTATTGACACTAACTCGCAACGTAAACACAAGGTGCACACTATGTTGTTCTTTATTGCTGCGGTTGCGAACTGTGGTGGTCTTTTGACTCCACTTGGTGATCCACCGTTGTTGCTACTCTACCTCCGTGGTGCTTCATTCACATGGTTCTTTAACTTGGTGCCAATGTGGGCTATGACTGGTGCATTGTTGCTTATAATATACTTCATTTGGGACTCTTACATGTACAAAAAAGAAGATTGGGTCAATCTTTCAGCTGACTCTCGCGAGCAACGTCCTATTAAAATCACAGGTAAAATCAACTTCGTGTTCCTCATTGGCGTAATTTTGTCAGTAGCATTTATCAATGCTGATATGTTGCCTGCAATGGGCGAAGAGCATGCTCCTTGGTGGTTGGTTTATCTCCGTGAAATTGTACTTATTTCAATGATTGCAATGTCATTACTCGAAACTAAAAAAGAGGTTCGCGAAGCAAATAAATACTCTTGGCGCCCAATTATTGAGGTTGGTGTAGTGTTCCTTGGTATTTTCGTAACTATGACACCTACAATCATGTATCTCAACCAAAATGCAGCTTCGCTTGGTTTAACTGAACCTTGGCAATTCTACTATTTTGCAGGTGGTTTAAGCTCATTCCTCGACAATGCCCCTACTGCTGTGGCATTCCACAGTGTAGCTACAGCCTTACCTGTTACAGGTGTTGAAGTAGCTGGTATCTCTGAAATACTTCTTAAGGCTATCGCTCTTGGTTCGGTGTTCTTTGGTGCTATGACTTATATTGGTAATGGTCCTAACTTTATGGTTAAAGCAATTGCTGAAGAAAATGGTATTAAAATGCCTTCATTCTTTGGTTATATGATTAAATTCTCTTTAATCGTTCTTTTACCAATTTATATTCTTGTTCAATTGATTTTCTTATAATAGATTAATATCATATAATAAGGACTTTAAAAGCCTTCCTATGACTTTTAAAGTCCTTTATATTTTTTATTTTACAATATGGCTAAAACACAAGAAAAGGATAAAGTTTCAACTAAGAAAAAGAAAAAAGGGGAAAAAAATATAAATAATGAAATAACTAATTCTATTACACCTCGTAATATACTAATAGCTTCGATCGCAGGATTAGTATTTGCTATTGCAATTATTATTTATAATAAAAATGATAATGACGACAAAATAGAAGAATCTTTAGAATGTTATTGTGAAAAAGCGACAGCTCCAATTAAATCAAAATCAACATTTAAAGATGTTAATTCTGAACAATTGGCCCATGCAAAAGCTAATGGTTTAAAACATATAATAAAAAATAAGAAAGAATATGAGCAACAAATTGATTCTTTAATTGATGATAATATATTGGTAAAAATAAAACCTAATAAATATTATAATATTCGCAAGTTAACACACTCTTATCCTTATTTAACACCAGAAGCATATGATTTATTAAACCTTATTGGTAAACGTTTTCACGTTAATTTACAAGCAGAAGGGTTGCCTAAATATAAATTTCAAATTTCTTCATTGTTGAGAACTGTTGAGTTTCAGAACCAACTTACGGGTCAAAACATAAATGCTACTCGCAATTTATCGGCACACTTTTATGGAACAACATTTGATATTGCCTATAATGAGTATGATTTAAGAAATGAAAGTTACCAAGATATAAGAATAGAAAAAGTATTAGAAAAAACTCTCCGCGAACTTCGCGAAGAGTGTAGGTTATTGATTATTAGAGAAAAATCTAATAAATGTTTTCACATAACAGTGGTTAATAAAAAGAATTAATTATTTTTCTATTAATGCAACACAATAAGCAGCTATCCCCTCTTTACGTCCTACAAAACCTAATTTTTCCGTAGTAGTTGCTTTAATACTAATACAATCCTCATCTACACCCATGCATTCTGCCAATATGTGCCGCATTTGGGGTATATGAGGATTTAATTTGGGACGTTCTGCACATATTGTAGCATCAATATTTCCTATAGAATATCCTTTTTCTTTTAATAAAATAATAGTTTTGTACAAAAGTATCTTACTATCAATATTTTCATATTCTACTCCTGTATCAGGAAAATGATATCCTATATCGCGCATATTTGCTGCGCCCAATAGAGCATCGCAAATAGCATGAATTAGAACATCTGCATCGGAGTGTCCAAGTAATCCTTTTTCATGTTCTATTTTAATTCCACCCAACCATAAGTCTCGATTTTCAACTAATTGATGGACATCATATCCCATTCCTACACGTATCATGATTATTAAATTTTATTGTAAAAAAGACAGAAAAACATGGTTTTTCTGTCTTTTTTTATCTAATTATACAAATTATTTATCTGCAAGAGCTTTAATACCATCCACATCAAATGCAAGTGAGAAACGAAGTGTTTGATCAAGTGGATTAGATGCAGAAGTTGCAATTACATAACCTACATCAAGTTTGAATGCAGAAAGTTTGAAACCAGCACCAACAGTGAAATATTTACGATTACCTTTATCTTTTGCTTCATTGTTATAACCGAGACGACCAAAGAATTGCTCATTATAAGCATACTCGAGACCTACACCCCAATTAACTTCTGCCATCTCTTCTGCAAAACCACCTGGAGCATCATACCATGACATAATCAAACCTTCCATAGAAGATATTTTGTTATACTCTTCAGTTGTCATAGCCCAAGTATCGATATTTGATGCATCGAAATCTGGATTATATTTAAGAATCTTTGAATAACGAGAAGGAACCATCATCTTATTTGCCTCAAGAGAAATGAGCAAACGATTGTATTTATCAAATGGTATTTGATAACCTATACCTAGGCGAAGGTTTGCAGGTATGAAGTTATAGTTGTCACCTTTATCATAAGTAATACGAGTACCAATGTTTGAAATGTTAAAACCAAAATTAAATTTAGAAATACCTGATCTCATTTCAATAGGAAGACTATAAAAACCATTGATATCAGCTCCCAAAGCATAACCAGTATAATAGTTAGGATCTGTTTTTGCAGTGAGATCTGAAGCTACTAAACGCAAAACTACACCTAAAGAAAAGTTTTCTGTTAATAAACGAGAATAACCGAGATCAAAAGTCATTTCGTATGGGTTCGCAGAAAGAGGTATTGCATCAGCTGATTCACGCAACAAGACTTCTCCTAATTGAAAGAAACGAAGAGAAGCACTGATTGTACCTGCCATTTTGCTTGGTGTATAATAACCTGAAAGATAAAGCAAATTAATATCATTTACACCTAATTTACGCAACCATGGAGTGTAAGAGAATGCAAAACCTGCACTACTTTCGTTTTGTGCATATTTAGATGAATTCCAATACTGAGCATTCATATCAGAATTAGTGGCAACACCAACATCACCCATACCACCAGCCACAGCATCGGGACTAATAGACATAGATGGTACACCTGTTAAAATTGCATTTGTGTAGTCATAATTAGTTTTAGCATCATTATAGCTAATAGGTTGATTTTCTTGAGCAAAAACCATAATACATGATGCAAATAACACCATTACAGATAAAAGAAATTTTTTCATAAGTTAAATATCATTGAATTATTATTTATGCATTAAAAACAAAACGCAAAGTTACGAATATTATTGTTTGTGAACAAATATTTTTGTAGTTTTTGATGATTTTTTTTCATTGTCATTAGATATTATGACTTTTACGAAATATAATCCATTGTGAATAGAATGTGGTATTGGTAGATTTAGATTAATTGTACATGATACATCTGATACAAGTTTTTTACTATCTGAACAAATAATTTGCCCTGAAAGATCATATACGAATATATCTAAGTCTACTAATTCTAATGGTCTGTCATGTTTTATAACAAGATTTGCTATATCTTGTACTGGATTTGGATATACAAAAAGTTCTTTAAGATCTATTCCTAAAGAAGATACCACCTCAAAATTTAAATTAACTGAAGAAGAATTATTTTGCAAGTCCCATACTCTAAAGAATAAAGAGTGTTTTCCTACAGGCAAATTATTTAATGGAAAACGAATTATTCCTTTGTCATATGACCCATAGAGTGTTTCATAATAATTATTCAAAATAAACTCTTGTTTTAAATTATTATCTAATCGCAATATTATATCGTGACCAATGCCAGAACCTATTGTGTTAATTCCGCTAATATCGTTTAGTTCTGCTACAAACAAAGGATTTTCGTCTACTTTGTCTCCATCTTTGAAATATGGTGTATTTAAATATGCTTTTATTTTTGGTCCAGTAGTTTCGTATAGAATATTTTCACCTTCTCCTCCGATTAATATCTTTTCAAAATGACCATTTGCTTCTAATCCTTGATTTTCATCATGGGCATACATTACTATACGCCCTGTACCATAATTATATTTTATGTCTTTTGGAACAATAAACTCAACATTAAATTTTCCATTGGTTACAGCAACTGTACCGACAAATAAAGGATTGTTTCGATAAGTGTAAACATAAGGTAATGTTGTTTCATCGATTTTTTTGTCATTACAAAGAGTTTCAATGGTTTCGTTTTTGTCAAATATCATAATATGAACAGAACCATTAAATGTGTCATCTAATATCGAATCTTTTGAAAAAACTACAGATCCTTCCAAAGTTACATGTTCCAATGCACCTATTGTATCTATTTTGTTTTTTATTATTTTTCCATTAATTTCATCAATACTTATAGTATGGGTAGAAGGAATAGCCAAACTTATTGCTGGATCGCCCAAAAGGACAAATGGCAATCGATTTGAATCATTACTTTTTGATCTTTTGTTTTTTGCGATACGATATGCTTCTCCGATTGTATTTATGCGTTGTGTTTCTATATTATAAGCAAGTAATTCTTTTACTAATTCTAAATTTAAAAGCATATTTGGATGTGCTAGGACTGTACGTGCGGTAGATATAAGGGCCATGGCTCCACCTAATTTATTCGTGATCAACACTTCACCGCCTGATACATTAAAATCATCGAAACGAGAAAAACTGCATGATGCAGTTATATATAGTGGTAATCGTTGATTATACATTGCATCTATATCAGCAATTGTCAAAATTTGCTCATTTGTCCAATTATTATATCCACTATGTCCCATATAATTAACAAACAGAACACCATCATTGATATAATCTAAAAATTCTTTTTTCAAAGTTGGATAAGTTTCGCCTACAGCCGAAACCTCTTGAATATAAGAATCTAAATATAATTTTCGTGTTAAAACACTAGGATTATACTTTTGAAAAACATTGGCTACAGAATCAGCTTCAATTACGTGTAAATTATCGTCTCCATCATCAGCAATGAATAGTGCTCGATTTTTCCAATAACCTAAATCATCATTTTTGAGATATCTTATTAATTTATCAACAACAGCACTAGCTTGTTCTTCTGTATATGCAGGGATTCGACCTACTGCAATATCTAATGTATTGGTCAATAGGTAAACACCATCTTCATCATCTAAAAAACCAAAATAATCATCTGTAGTATAAGACTTTAAATCGTCAAATGATTCTTTAGATTGATATGTTAATAATCTATAAATATTTTTATCCGTATTTGCTTTTAATATTTGACGATTATCAAATGATCCATCACCTAATAATAACATGTATTTGGGTGGATTTCCTACAGATTTTGCTCTATCATAGAACATTTTTGCAAATCTGCGATAGGCTGTAGCATCAGGTGTTCCTGACGAGAATTCGTTGTAAATGATTTCTGGTGTTACAACGTGTGAAGTTATTCCATCATAGGTTAGATGGGCTGAGGCTAAACGTTTTGCAGCATCAACAAATTCTGTTGGTGATACTATAATCATATCTACTTGTCCGAGTGAATGTAGATTTTGATTTGTGATTTTATTTATAAATATAGGTTGTGGAAAATTATCTGATTTGACATCTATGGCTATATACTCTTTTAATGTTAGTTTGTCATCGACAAATGATATGCTATTGCCTACAACATCTTTAGGTATTTGGAATATATTTTGTGGGTTTGTTATATTCCAAATCTGTACATTGGGATTTGTATTAGTTATGTTGTATATATAATTACCTGGTTGACCTATATTGTCTGTAGTTCTAAATACTAAACTTGAACCTATTGTTTTTTGTAATTTACGCTTAACATTTAACAAAAAATAATCTAAATAGGCTAGTGATGATGAATTCATAAATGTAAATTTCAGAGATATTTTATTCTTATTGGTAGGAATAAAATCATTCTTTGTATTTATTGCTGCAGCAGCAACATCATTCGATGGTCGCGCTGGTAATTCAATTTCACCAAGGGTTGTATTATCTATTTCTATTTTCATTTTTGCCGAAGATACTGATGTATTGGCAATATTTGCTTGTAGTATAGATGTCTCATTTAACAAATTTGGTATTTCTATATTATATGTGCGTGTCAATTGTGTTTGAGAGAAAACATCGCATAAAAAAACTCGACCTGAATTTAATAGATTAATCTCCTCTTTTTCATAAAGATAATAATCATTAAATGTTGTTATTGGTGTAGAGTGTGTAGCTGTAAGTCTATTTGTTTCTCCAATATGTTTCAATTCTGACACATCACTTGTAATAAAATAATAACCATAATTTGAATATGTATTTACTTCATGTTCAAATCGATTGGTGTTTTTATTGTATGTCCATTTTATTGGTCCTTGGGCATAAAAAAGTATATAATCTCCTTTACCAAAAACACCATCGCTACCCTTCTCCATATAGATACTTAGTTGTGGTAGATCGTCGATATATGGCTCAAGAAAAGATTCTGACAATTGGGCTCCTCCGTAACCAAAAACTGATACATTGGCTGGATTTTTAACACCCATATCTATTAATTGTTCATATGTAATTTTATGTATTCCTGTTTGTTCAACTTGAATCTTATACCAATCGCCTCTACTTAATACTGAATTCTCGGCATAACGATTGGATTGTGCACTTAATTGTATGAAAGTGCACAATATAAATATGTGTATGATTAAGTTCTTTATTTTCATTATTTAATCATAAAATCAAACATCATTTTATCTTCGATATACCCTGACAATCGGTCGTTAATGGCTACGGGTGACACTCCGGCTGGTGTGCCAGTAAAGATTAGGTCACCTATTTTCAATGTAAAAAATTGACTGATATACGATATTAATTCATCAACGGAAAAGAGCATATCTTTAGTGTGTCCTTGTTGCTGAATTTCGCCATTTTTTTGTAGCGAGAAATGTATGTTTTGTATATCAGATAGTTCGTCGAGCGAAATAAAGTCGCTCACAACAGCCGAATTATCAAAGGCTTTTGAGATTTCCCATGGAGCACCGAGTTGTTTGCATTGATTTTGCAAGTCGCGCGCTGTGAAATCTACA
>JAZRCE010000125.1:0-2663 GCA_045635445.1 Candidatus Aphodosoma sp. | reverse complement strand
ACTCGACGACCATGCCGAAACTCTCTCCCTCATGCGCGAATGTGCATTCGACCAAGCCTTCATGTTCAAATACTCAGAGCGTCCTGGCACATTTGCCTCTCGCCATTTACCTGACAACATCGACGAAGAAGAAAAAGTGCGTCGTTTGAACGAAATCATCGCCCTCCAAGTCGAACTCAGTCACGAATCCAACAAACGCGACATCGGCAAAACATTCGAAGTACTCGTCGAAGGCTACTCAAAACGTAGCCGCGAACAATTCTGTGGACGTTCATCACAAAACAAAATGATTGTATTTCCTAAATCAGGACACAAAATTGGCGACCTTGTCATGGTCCGCGTCACCGAAGTAACCGCCGCTACACTAATCGGCGAAGTAGTCGAATAATCACAAACACAAAAAAACAACAAAAAGCGAGATAGAGCATCAATACTCTCTTTCGCTTTTTCTATAACACCACACCCCGTTCTCATTCAATAAAAATATATTCCTTCACAATTCTCTCAATAGCCTCTTGCCCCTCATCCTTCCCTTTTATCCCCAAAGTGCGATATATAGCCGATTTTCGCTGATAATAGTAGTTATGTGTTATGTTCAGCACATTGCAAATCGAGTCCGACGAATATTTCATAAACAGCAACCATATAATCACCACCTCCGTACGAGTCAAAGAGGGATACGCCTCATGCAGTTTTTCTAAATTTTGCAGAGCAATCGTCGTCACATCATTCTTATCCATCTTATAATCCGCTCTATATTTTTCAAACAACGCATCAAATCTCTCTTTCCGTTTAACTATATCTATTTCCTTCACATCAACATCACGTTTATACCTCTTTAGCAGAATAAAAGCCACACTCAACAACGCCACCAACGCCACCAAAATCACATTATACGTTCTCATCGTTCTCACCCTCCTCTTCTCATTCTGCAATTCAGCATTCAGCAAATCATACTCCCCATTTATCGCCCCAAGGCGTTGACTAAGCATAAATTTATTATTTTCCAAACGTTGCAAATACGCCTTTTCTCCATATTCATAAGCCTCTTTATAATTCCCTTTCATTGCCGCTAATTGCGAATTATAAGCATAAAAAGATTCTTTTAACTCTTTTTGTGATTTTATCCTATCTACGTATATCTTTGCACTATCCACATCCCCCTTTTTCAAATAAGCCTTAGCTAAAATTTTAGCTTGCCCTGTAAATTTAATACTATCATAATATGGCAACATATAAGCAATAACACTATCTATCTCCATTTCATTTGAGCGCCAATAAGCATATTGCGAACGTGCCATTTTATCATTCCAATCATCAAACAAATCGATACTTTTTTGCAAATAAATTTTAGCACTATCAATATTCGCCAAAAGGGCTTTATTTAAATACAAATATGGCAATCGACGCAAATCATCATCTGCTACACATTTTATTATTGCTTTATCTATATATACTAAAGCTAAAGTTGTATCGATTGTAGACAAATTACTTGAAATATACCCATATACAAAAGATGAAATAGAATCGCAGTATTCAAGGTTAACCTCTGCTTTTTTCAGATGCACTAATGATTTATCAAAATTGCCATTAAAATATAATTTATACCCAATCAATGCATTAGCCAAACAGCATTTCCCCTTCTCGCCCTTTTTCTCACATATCATAGCATAATTTTCCAAATCATCAATATCTATATCCTCAAGGCTCTGGTTTTTGGCAGATTTGATTGCTTTAATAAGGGTGTAATCTTTTTGTTCGTCTAATTTTTCCTCTTTATTGCAAGCCACTAATAAGACAAATAAAAGCAGAAAAGCCAATAATGTTTTAATTAAATTTTTCATAATAAATATCCAATTTTACGCCGACAAAATTACTCATTTTTTTCGAATAAAACAATTTTATAACATTAACCTCTCATTTTTTCTAATGTTATAAAAATCTTACTCCCACCCATTTATTATTAACAATCAACGAGTTAAACTATGTAATTTTTTTTACTTTCACCGTTCTTTTCTAATGTTATATTTTTGGCTACACCAAAAAAACTTCTTAACTTTGCCTTCAATCAAGAAAACTTCAAGGGCTTAATATTCAATCTATCAAAAATATTAATCATTTAAAAATTTAATTCTATGAAAAAATAAAACTTTTTCTTAATCGTTGCACTATTACTTACATGCAACAGCATTTTTGCCCAAACTCAAGATGGGTTTCAAATTTATTTAAAACCGTGGTATCCTGGAACACCTCCTATTGGAATAATTGAAAAACCAGATACAACAAAACCCATTAAACCATTATCCCTACTTGAGAAACTAACTTTTCTTTGCTACCAAAAAACTTCGTATCTTACATTGCAATGTAACAATGATGAACAAGTTGAAGTAGTAATTTAAGTGATGGCTTTTATGTGCTAAGAGTCTTAAAAAAATCTTAAAAAAATAATGTTTTTATTAATACAACAACTTTTATCGTAAAAAAATAATATTTTTCAAAATTTATTTGTACATTTGCAAGTATTTAATCGCTTAAATTTATTTGGTTATGAAAAAGACACTGACTTTATTGTTATGCGCTATTGCTATGAATGTGATGGCTTATACCCCTATCGTAATTGAGGGTTACAACTGGAATATTGTCAATCGCAATGCTATTCTCGA
>JAZRCE010000124.1:0-2745 GCA_045635445.1 Candidatus Aphodosoma sp. | reverse complement strand
CCCTTTTTTACTCCCATCCCCCATCTCCATTTTGCACCCCTTGTTTATTCAAAAAAAATTTACTATCTTTGCCGAATAAAGTTTAGATTTAAAAAAATTAGAGCATAAAGAACATACAACTCTAACCCATAACCCCTAACCTCTCAACACTATGATTACAATGGTTATGACAACAGTTTTTCTTGGTTTCTTTTTTATCGTGATAGGATTCATCACTCTGAAATCGCCTTGGATGATAAAACAATGGCGCTATGCAAGCGAGGAGAAACGCAAGAATATCGACATCAAAGGTCTGCAAGAGCTATATTGCAAATCTATGGTATGCGGTGGTTTAAGCTTGATTTTGGTCGGCATCGTAAACTACTTCGTGAAGGGCAACTGGAGCATATACGCACTCATTATCATCGCGTTTGCAATGACTGGCTACATGATGGCGCGCACTCGCCGCTACGACAAAAATCCTAAATCGAAAAAAGAGATGACCATTGCGGCTACAATCATGGCATTGTCGCTATTCTTGGTGGTAGGACTATTCATCGGCGGCAAAATGGAGAACAAAATTACCTTAGACGAAAACAATTTGACCATCGGTGGCATGTATGGTTTCACAATCGCAAAGGGCGAAATCGACACCGTCTATATGGCGCAACTGAGCGAATTGCCTAAAATCGAAATGCGCACCAACGGATACAACGATGGTCAAATCCTAAAAGGCAACTTCCGACTAACCGATTGGGGCGGATGCAAACTATTTATCCACGACACCAAAGCACCCGTGATTGTAATCAAACGCGAAGGTAAATATACGATTCTGAATCTTTACGATACTGAAGCAACTAAAAAATTGTACGATGAACTACAAAATTTTTAAGCCTTACGAAGATAGAATGATAGCCTTCTCGACCGAACGAGAGGGCTATTTTGTCAATGACACTGAGGGCATAAGCCAAGAGGCGTATGGCTCACTCAACATCTGCCACTATGTTGGCGACAACCCCGACCATATAGCCCTCAACCGCCAACTCTTTTGCCAATATCACAACATCGAGCGAGAAATGCTGTTCATGCCACGACAAACGCACTCAAGCAACGTGAAACACATCCAACCGGGCATTGACCTCGACGATACCGATGGCTTGATAAGCAACATAAAAGGCTCATGCATAGGCATCAACACTGCCGACTGCCTACCTGTGCTCCTCTACGATCCCACCCACCACGCTGCAGCCACTCTGCATGCCGGCTGGCGTGGTCTCGCAAGCCGAATCGTGACGAAAGGCATCGAGATGATGAAACACGATTTTGGCTCTGTTGCATCGGATTTACTTTGCGCCGTCGGCCCTGCCATCTCGACCGAGATTTACGAGGTAGGCGACGAACTGAAACCTCAATTTGCCGAAGCTGGTTTCCCTATCGAAGATATTTTCATCGACCGCGCCGATTGGACAAAGTCGCACCTCGACCTAAAAGCTGCTGTTAGATTCGAATTACTAAACTGCGGAGTAAAAAAAGAAAACATCGAAATCTCCGACGTCTGCACCTACCAGCACTCCTCTAAATACTTCTCTGCTCGCAAATTAGGCATAAACTCAGGCAGAATATTCTCCGGCATAATATTAAAATAAATTGCAAAGCTCGTACTTAAAAAACATAGTCTGCCCAACAAAAAAACAACTCTAATACAACCATTCCCCAATCATCCTGCAAATTTAATTATGTACTTCTGTTAAATAGCCCATAATGTTAAATTATGCCAAAATGGCATATATGTCAGTTTTTTTTTGTAACTTTGCATTCATGAAACCGAGAATAATAATCGACGCAAATATTCCATATATACGTGGGGCTTTTGACGATGTGGCTTATGTCGAATATCTTGTTGCAAAGGATATTACGCACGACAAAGCGATGAATGCCGACGCTCTGATTGTGAGAACTCGCACTCAATGCAATGCCGCACTATTAGAAAGCTCTCGAGTAAAAATAATTGCCACTGCCACTATTGGTATCGACCACATCGATACTGAATATTGCGATACACACGGCATACAATGGACCAATGCGCCTGGATGCAATGCCGAATCGGTGGCTCAATGGGTAGGCTCTGCCCTCGCTGTGTGGGCAAACGAACATAACTGCTCACTCGTCGGCAAAACCATCGGTATCGTAGGACACGGACATGTAGGCAAACGCGTCGAACGATTGGCACACAAATTGGGGATGAAGGTTTTACTCAACGACCCTCCGTTAGCGTTAAAAAATCCCGACAGATATATCGATTTACACACCATAGCCCGCGAGTGCGACGTAATAACATTCCACACCCCACTAACCCGAGAAGGCAAATTTGCAACCCACCACTTAGCAGATAAGGAATTCTTCAAAACACTACAAGAAAGCAACCCAAACAACACCCCATCCCTCATCATCAACGCCGCCCGAGGAGGAATAATCAACGAAAAAGCATTATCATCGCATCTTTCTCAACTTTCAACTTTCAACTTTCAACTTTCAAATATAGTTATTGACTGTTGGGATGGTGAACCCGAAACAAACTCTGAACTACGCCAACGTGCCCTAATCGCTACTCCTCACATTGCTGGTTACTCTGCCGACGGAAAACTCAACGCAACTCAGCAAGTCGTACAAGCTGTAGCCATAGCACTCAACATCACACCTAACACGATTGAGGGTCTATCAGAGAAAAAAACAACCGACAAAGAAGGCGATGAGTTAAAAGACGAA
>JAZRCE010000123.1:0-3449 GCA_045635445.1 Candidatus Aphodosoma sp. | reverse complement strand
ATATTGTTTCGATAGTTAGGGTCGATTTCGGTGCGATTGACGATGAAGTCGATGAAGGCTTGACCGCTGATGGCACGAGTTTTGATTTTTTCTGCCACTGGTTGGAGATAGACTGGCGTTGGTTGGAATGGTTTGATTTTGTCGACATAGTCGTAGATAGAATCGGTAGAATGACCTAACACTTGGTCGCAACAACCACACTCGGAGTTGGTCAATTCGATGCGAGCTCCGTCCATCCATGGTTCGTAAGGTACTACGACCTCGTATGCCAACAAGGAATCGGGTATATCTTTTGTGCGGATGCCCATCTCGTCTTTGCCTGTGATGAAGGTCAACTCGTTGTTGCGGCTATAGCGTTGTTGTTGCAAATAGCGAGCACGACCATAGATGCCAACCGATTTGAGTTCGACAGTGTCGGTAGCGCCGATGATGCGTGGTGTGTAGAGCATTGCACTATTGCTACGTACCATTAGAGCACCGAACTGGAAGGGAAGCTTGATGCTCATATAGCCTTCGTTGCGTTGCACACTAAGGCTATCAATCTTTGCACTAGGAACAACTGTTTGTTTTTGTTTTGCCTCGACTAGCTGTGATACTCCACAAAAAGCGATTAATGTCAATATTATGATAGTGAATCTTTTCATTGTTGGTTGTTTTTGGGTTTAGTTCAATTTCGAGCTATGAAATCAGAATGTGTAGACTAGGTTGAGTGCAGCTTTGGTTGGACCTACATAGTGATGACGTTGGTCTTCTTCGATCTTCTTGCCACAACCTACACATTCGTAGACATCATACCAAGTATAGGAGTAACCAAAACCTATCTCTGCCTCGAAGTTCCAATGTGGTGAGAGAATCCATGAATAGCCATAAGCGATACCCCCGCCGAGAAAATAACCTTGAAGACGCTCGTATGCCAATCGCGACAAGTCGCTGCCTAGGAATTGGAATCCTTTGAAGTCGTTGCTCATCATCCAGTTGAATGCCCCACCCTGCGCATGTAGTGCGACAAAATGTCCGTTCAACGACTCACAAAACCAATAGCGCGCCTCTGGTTGGAGCATGATGTGTTTCCATTTGCGCTTTGTTTCATCGGAAGAACCAAAGGTCCATGGATTGTAATTGCCCGAAATGTCGATAGTCCAACGTGGAGCAACCCTAAACTCAATGCCTAAGTTTATGGTTGCTGTGATATCGTATAACGCGTTTGTTTTCACAGCGAAATATTGCGCTCTAGCTGAAAAACAAGTTGCGATGCATACGAACAATACTATATAGATTTTTTTCATATTTTCTTGTTATTTTGATTCGATTTGGGATGATGAATGTTGGTATATCGTGGGCTGAGTGGTTATTTTAAGTAACTGAACAACGTTTTTTTTGGCATGAATAGCAAAAAATAATATGAAAAATGATATAAAAAACCAACAATCTTTTCATCTTTTCTTTTAAAAAAAAGAAACAATGCGACAGATTAATCCCTTAGATAATAGTTGGGTTAAACAAGTCATAATCAAAGAATTGCACACTTACGCGATTCTAAGCAAGCACAACTCTAGTTATTAAAAGTCGTCAGAATCAACGTCTTTTAACAAAAAAAATGATAATGACTTGCAAATTTACATATTTTTCTACAAAAAAACAAATTATTTTTATTAATTTTTTTGCATCTTATTTTTTTTAGATTTTAGACTGTTAGATTTACCCCCCCCATTTGTAAAATCCTGTAAAACAATATGTTACAAATGGGAATTTTAGCAAATTAAGAATATAAACTACAACTCCTCTTTTATAGATTTATCTCAGAGCCATTTTGTTAATTAAAATTATGAATAATTGGTCTGTTTTTTTTAGCGGTCCCTGAGCTCGTCGAAGGGTAAAAATCTCTACCTATCCTAAATATATTATAAATATACCATAAATATACTATAAACATACTATAAACATATTATAAACATATCTGCACTGATCTCATTTAACGTCAATTTGGCATAAATTAGACATTAATTTTTTGTCTTTTTATTTTTTCGCTACGCGATGTGTTTTTAACGTAAATTGCCATTAATTAGACATTAATTTTTTGTCCTCGCGGATTGCTCTGCCACCCCTACGGGGTTTATTGTGGGTGGGATACTCTTTATCAGGGGTTTACACCCCTGCCTGTATTCTGGCGTCCCTACGGGACTCTATTATTACTATTTTTTGTCTCCCACGGAAATATTCTTATCTCTCACGGAAGGCAGGGAATTTTTTCGCTACGCGATTTTTAGACTCCCACAGATTACACAGATTACACAGATTATTTTTTCTTTTTTTGATGCGCTCTCTTGCTTCGCAAGAAATCGCGCTACAGATTTACACAGATTTTACTCGCTGCGCTCGTTTTTTTATCTCACGGAGTTTTTGTTTACTTGTTGCGCTCATTCGGACGCTTGAGCCAAGCGTCCCTACGAGACTCTATTATTACTATTTTTTTTGTCCTTGCGGCGGGTTTTGTGTCATTGTGGCAGATGTTTTGCATTGGCACTCTTTTTGATAGTTACTAGTTACTAGTTGCTAGTTGCTAGTTGCCAGTTGCTAATTATCAGTTGGCATTTTTAATTAATTAGTTGATAATAAACAATATATCAAATATAAACATGGAACAAGAAAAAGAGACTAAACAAGATTTTGTTGAGAAAGATGAGGTTGTTGTAGAGAATTCTGCCACAACTGAGGCTACTGAGACTAAAAATGTGGCAGAGGTGCAACCTGAAGTAAATGAATGGGAGGTGAAATTCAACAACCTAAATGATAGCCACTTGAGATTGATGGCAGACTTTGACAACTACCGCAAACGTACGATCAAAGAGAAGGCTGACTTGATAAAAAATGCAGGTGAGAGAATTATCTGCGACTTTTTGCCTATTATCGACAACTTTGAACGTGCTTTGAGTAGCATGAAAACGGCTGAAGATGTGGATGCTGTGCGCCAAGGCGTGGAGTTGATTTACAACCAGGTGATGTCGATGATGAAGGCGAATGGTGTGGCTGTAATTGAAACAGAGAATGCTCCGTTTGACACTGAATTCCACGAGGCTATAACTACTATTCCTGCTCCTACCCCTGAATTGAAGGATAAAATAGTGGATTGCACTACTAAGGGGTATACAATGAATGATAAGGTTATCCGCCACGCAAAAGTTGTTGTGGGAGCTTGAGATAGTTACGAGTTACTAGTTACTAGTTACGAGTTGGGAGTTACGAGTTGGGAGTTACGAGTTACTAGTTAGGAGTTACTAGTTACTAGTTTTTAGTTCATTATTAATATTTATCATTTTTATTAATATATTATGGGAAAGAGTATTACGTTTGATAAGAGTAAGGCGTTTGCTTTGAGAATTATACGTTTATATAAATTCCTAAAAGAGGAGCGCAATGAATTTATTTTATCAAAACAACTCATCCGTTCG
>JAZRCE010000122.1:0-1824 GCA_045635445.1 Candidatus Aphodosoma sp. | reverse complement strand
GTATTTCGAAACATCCATCATACCCCCTGTTGGGAAATCGGGATAGAGTTCGAACTCCTCTCCTTTTAGGTAAGCAATTGAAGCATCGCACAATTCGCCGAACTTATGTGGCAAAATTCTTGAGTTAAGACCGAGACCAATACCCTCAGAGCCTTGAGCCAAAAGCAATGGGAATTTTACAGGCAAAGATATCGGCTCTTTATTTCTTCCGTCATACGATGGTTTCCATTGTGTTGTCTTTGGATTAAACACCGCCTCCAACGCAAATTTTGTCAATCGCGCCTCAATATAACGTGGTGCAGCAGCACCATCACCAGTCAATATATTACCCCAGTTACCCTGACAGTCAACCAACAAATTCTTTTGTCCTAAATTCACCAACGCATCGCCTATCGACGCATCACCGTGAGGGTGAAACTGCATCGTATGTCCCACTATATTAGCCACTTTATTATATCGTCCATCATCCAATCTGCGCATTGCGTATAACACACGACGTTGCACTGGCTTCAATCCGTCGTTGATATGTGGTATCGCACGCTCCAAGTTCACATACGACGCATAATCCAAAAACCACGTACGAAACATCCCCGAGAGATGAAACACTTCATCCCCCTTTCCGTCGCTAATTTTATACTCCGAATGTGCTCCTCCCATCACATCTTCAACCTCTTCAATCATCTCATTCTCTTGATTTTCCAATTCTTCTGACATAATATTTTCAAATATAAATACAATAACCCTAAATTAAGCATGCAAATTTACAAAAAAAAATCCAATCTACCAACATCCAACCGAAACTCATTTTTAAACAAAAAACAAACCCCTTCCTTCTCCGATACTACAACATACTATAAATATACTATAAATATAACCCGTTGGCGGAATTAATTTTTAATTTTACTAATAAAAATAGAACAAAAAAATAACAAAAAAAGTTGCACATGTCGTTGATTTTTAGTAACTTTATAGTGACCAAACAATAAAAAACTAAAAATTTTCAACATGTACAACTTGGTTTCAAATTTCGTAAAAATTCTTGACATATGCAAGAAATTCTCAAATAATCTAGTAGACAATCGTGGAAATATACCCAGAAGAGGAGTTATACCTCGTTTTTCTGATTTAGAAGTTATTGCACTTAGTCTTACTGCTGAAAATTTTAGCATTGATAGTGAGTCTTATCTATTTCATTTACTTAAAAAATATAAATCAGAAATACCAAATTTAATTTCTCGTCGTCAATACAATGATAGACGAAAATATACTGCTGATTTATGTGAGCAAATACGAAAAAATATTGTTCAAGCAATAGATGGGAAAGAAAATATTTTTAGCATTGATTCAAAACCAATTCCTGTTTGTCGCAAAGTACGTGCAAAACGCTGTAAATTAGGAAAAACAGATTATATAACAGCACCAGATTTTGGATATTGTGCTTCGCAACGTTGTTATTATTGGGGCTATAAACTACATGTTTTATGTGGTGTTAATGGTATTATTCACTCTTATGATATGACAAAAGCTAGTGTGAATGATGTGAAATATTTACAGGATGTCAAATACGAGTATTTTAATTGTACAATCATAGGTGATAAAGGTTATATAGGAACTGATATACAACTCGATTTATTTGAATCGTCTCAAATTAAATTAGAAGTTCCTTATCGCTTAAATCAGAAAGATAGGCAGCCTATATTTGCACCTTTTTCAAAAGTAAGAAAAAGAGTTGAAATTGCTTATTCTCAAATGGTTGATCAATTTATGATATCTCGTAATTATGCAAAACAACCCAAAGGAGTATTTACTCGTATTAAAAACAAA
>JAZRCE010000121.1:0-2855 GCA_045635445.1 Candidatus Aphodosoma sp. | reverse complement strand
ACGTTCGATGTTGGTAGAGTAGTGAAAGTAAGTAAGAAATTAGGAGTGGGTTTTAATGTTTTACTTTGTTGGTGTATTGCTAAGGCTGCATCTCAAATGGAGGTGTTTTATTTGTTGCCTATATCGTTTCAATTTCATCATGTGCAGATGGATGGAAGTGATGGTGTGATATTTTTGGAATTGTTGTAGAGGGAAATATGTGGTGTATGATTAGTTTATATAATAAAAGTTTGGTTGTTACAGAAAAAAAATGTATTTTTGCAGACTATTTGGGTTTTTAAGTGGGTAAAGTGAATATTTAAAAAATTAAGATATGAAGCAGATATATGATGAAAATATTGGATATAATATTTGTTTTCCTATAGTAAAGTGGATGTTTCGTAGATCTTATCGACGTATTAAATATGTAGGTATAGAGAATATTCCGACAGATGGAGCAGTGATATTTGCTCCCAATCATACTAATGCGTTGCAAGATGCACTTGCTGTGTTATTTATTAATAAGGATCACAAGGTGTTTGTTGCACGAGCAGATATTTTTCGTAATAAGAGAATAGCTAAGATTCTTAATTGGTTGAAAATATTGCCTATTCGTCGTATGCGAGATGGTATGAGTGAAGTGCTAAAAAATGATGAGACGGAAAATCGTGCTATTGAGACGTTACGTACAGGTGTGCCATTTTGTATTTTACCAGAAGGAACACATAGGGCTAAACATTCTTTGCTTCCTTTGAAGAAAGGTATATTCCGTATTTCGCTTAGAGCAAACGAAGAATTTGGAAAAGAAAAGCCTATATATATTGTGCCTGTTGGGTTGGAGTATGGGGATTGGTTTCACCTTTGGGATAATCTTGTGGTTAATGTAGGTAAACCAATGAATGTGACAGAGTTTGTAGCCGAACGAGGAGAAATGGAATATCCGAAATTGATTCTTGAAATGCGCGAGGAGCTTACAAAACGCATGCAAGAGTTGATATTGTGGGTGCCAGATGATGAAAACTACGAGAAGAATTGGCAAGAGCTCAAGAAAAATCCGCCAAAAGGGTTGAATTTGTTCCCTAAGCATCGTATGTCGAGATGGTTGCTAATTTTTTTGTTGATTATTTTATCTCCATTGGCATTGTTGTCTAGTGTTGTGACCTTTCCGTTATGGTTGGTATGGTTGATTATACGTTGGAAGGTGAAAGATAAAGCATTTCATACATCAATACAATTTGTATGGCAGTTGATTTTTATTCCATTGACAGGATTGATTACGTTGCCATTTTGGATGTTTCTGCAAGAATATATGTATCTTGCACGTAAAGTTAATAAACTAGATGAAATAAAATAGTAGAGATATATGGTTAAAGTATACATTATTCTTGCGTGCTACATCTTATTTCCTTTGTTGATTATAGAGGGATTTAAGAGATGGACTATAGTTCAAAAAATAGGTACAGTTGTATTGGCATATGCTGTGGGGATTATTGCTTCATTATGTGGTGTTTTTAATTTTGCTACTCCTGAAATAGCTGCAAGTTTTGGTAAGTTGCAATCTACGCTTATGAGTGTGGCAGTGCCATTGGCTATCCCATTGATGTTGTTTAACTGTGATTTTAAGTTGTGGACCAAGGCGTTACCAAAGACAGCATGGGCGCTTGTTACTGGTATTGTTGCTGTTGTTTTAGCTGTATTATCGGGTTATTTTATATTCCGTAGTTATGTTCCTGATGCTGATAAAGTGGCAGGTATGATGGCAGGTATTTACACAGGTGGTACGATGAACTTTAATGCACTTGGAGTTTCGCTTGATGTAGATAAATCGGTGATGGCAATAGTGTTGGCATTTCAGATGGTAGTTACTACACCTTATATATTCTTTTTGTTGGGTGGTGGTTTTAAGATTTTCCGTAAGTTATTGCCTTATAAAGATATAACACATAGAGGGCG
Source organism: Candidatus Aphodosoma sp. (assembly GCA_045635445.1). Lineage (GTDB taxonomy): Bacteria > Bacteroidota > Bacteroidia > Bacteroidales > Paludibacteraceae > Aphodosoma. Next base: position 923 of record JAZRCE010000121.1, on the reverse strand, counting down.
TAGAGATGAAGATAATTTGCAAACAGCAGATGTGGAGAATTATCACGACATGTTTAAGAAACAGAATATGGTTGGTATGTTGAAAGGATTCGGGTTGAGTGTTGTATTTCTCGGAATAGGTGCAGGTTTGGCGTTATTGACCACAGGCACGTTGAATGAATTGGTGGTTATATTGACAATTACCACGTTGTCGATTATCGCATCGTTCTTCAAAAAAGTGAGAGAATTGCCAAAAACATTTGAGTTGGGTATGTTCTTTATCTTGGTTTTCAGTGTGATAGTGGCGTCGATGTTCAATATTCATAGTGTGAATGGAGGTTCGTGGTATGTAGGCGGATTCGTGCTTTGGATTATAGGAGTGTCGGCAATATTGCACTTGATATTGTGTAGAATAGCGAAGGTGAGTGGAGATTTGTTCTGCGTATGTCAAGTAGGATTGTTGTGTTCGCCACCATTTGTGCCACCGATTGCAGGGGCAATGAAGAACAAAAAAGTGCTCATATCGGGTATTGTAGTTGGATTAGTAGGCTATGCTATAGGTACTTATTTGGGTGCTTTGTTGGCATGGATATTACGATAAATGATTAGTATTATGAAGCGTTATCTCGTATTAATATTTGCGGCATTGATGGCAATATCGATGCAAGCAAAGAAAAAAGAGAAGGTGCAAGAGACCGATTCTTTGGGACGAAAGATAAAAAAGGGTTGGAACTTTGGTGCACTTCCATCGGTAGCATTTGATGCAGATTTAGGATTTCAGGGAGGGGCACTTGCCAATATATATTATTATGGAGATGGGTCGCAGTATCCAGAGTATATTCATTCGATTTATGCCGAGGCGGCATATACGACTAAGAATTATGGTATTTTTCGAGTGAATTATGATAGTAAGTATTTGATACCTAAACATCGCTTGACTTTGG
>JAZRCE010000120.1:0-4381 GCA_045635445.1 Candidatus Aphodosoma sp. | reverse complement strand
ATTTGATTGTCTTTTTTCATTTTTTTAGTTATTATTTAAGGTATTATGATAATTCTACAGAATAGAGTGCAAAGATACAAAAAAAGTCTGAATAGCACATACAAATTCAAACTTTTTTGTTATAAATTTCACACATAAATTATGGGGCACACAAAGAAATAGGCACTTGCAAAGTTTGCAAAGTTTGCAAAGTTAAAGATAATACACTGATTATCAATAATATTCATCATTTTTACACTTGCAAAGTTCCAAAAGCATATTTTATTAACACTAAGATAATCAAACCATTAGTAACTTTGCAACTTTGCAAGTTGCAAAGTTGCCTTTGTTTTTCCTAAAATAGTAGACAGATAGCTAAATTTGTTGTCGTTTTTCTAAAAATATAGACAAATTATTATATAACTTTGCAAACTTTGCGAATGCTTGGTGTGATAATGGCGGTTTTCTTCGGTGAAGGTTGCTTGAACCTAAGGAAGGGTAAGGAACGAAAAAACTTCAACTAACTATTGTTGGTTGAAGTTTTTTATTTACTCTATGTTCTTGGATACTATATCGAGTTTGTCGGTTTTGAGGCGGACTTTCAGCCAGTTGGAAAGGTGTTGATATTCATCGTTAGTAGGCTGTTGCGTCCAATTAATATTTAATATAGGAATTGTGTCTGACGTATTACTTTGTACGTTAAACTTAACGGCTTCTGCCATAGAAATATCGTGTATGTGAGGGTAAAGGACTGATAATTCGTAAGCAAGTTGCTCGGCTGTTACTTGTGCGCGTTGTTGCTCTATGCGTATTTGCTGACGCAACTCTTGTATTAAAGAATCTTTTTGCTCGATAGTGCGGTCTTTGTCTTCAATGAAATCTTGCAACATCTTGGCTTGAGTGCCAACATCGAGCGATGCTCCACCCGCTTGGCGAAGGGTCAATTTGGTATTCTTTAACCCCATCTCTTCCATTCGTTTTTGCAAAATAGCAACTTGCTCAGAAGTCAAAGGCTCGCCAACGAGTGAAATTGTAATTTCACTACCTTTAGTTGAAAATGTGCGTTTTTGTGAGATTATCTGCACATTTTGCATCACAGGATTAGTCTGTATATCATTTACATATTTTATTGCATCATTATTAAAAGAGGTTTCACGAACTACATTGATAGCAATAAAAACAGAAGGGACAAGCACCACAATAGTAAACACGGCTATACCGCGACGCACTTTACGCTCTGTTGTTGGATCAAGAAATGTTTTGCGAGGAAAATGCAAGTAGCGCACCATCAAATAGGTAGCCAATGCAATGAAAAAGGCATTGATAAAAAAGAGATAGAATGCGCCAAAGAAATATATAAACTGACCTGTGCCAAGTCCGTAGCCTGCAGTGCAAAGCGGTGGCATCAAAGCAGTTGCAATCGCTACGCCACTGACAATTGTAACTTTTTCTTGCTTACGCGATGCCGCCAATATACCTGCCAATCCACCGAAGAATGCAATAAATACATCGTAAATAGTTGGTTTGGTACGTGCTAATAATTCGGATTGCGCATCGCTCAATGGCGAAATCAAAAAATAAAGACTTGATGCCACAAGCGAAATAACAATCATTATCAACAAGTTTTTCAACGACTTACGCAACAATTCGCTATCTGAGATACCAATAGACAAACCTAAGCCCATGATAGGTCCCATAAGTGGCGAAACCAACATAGCACCAATAATTACGGCTGTTGAATTGACATTCAGACCTACTGACGCTATAATAATTGCGAAGAATAATACCCAGACATTGTCTGCTCGGAACTCAACTCCTTTGGATATATTAGCAATCGTAGTTTCGGAATCGGTATCTTCGGCAATACTTGCAAGCGATTTGAGATATAACCAAATCTCTTTGATTATCAACAATAAACGTTCTTTCATATATCTTATTTATAACCTTTTTGTTACAATAATCATACCATATATTACTTAAGGATAAATTCAAGCGGTATGGCAACGCGTTCGGACCAAGATTTTTCGCTATGAGAGTGGCCTTGGTAAATGCCAGTTTTGAGGCGGTCGCCTTCGTGATAACCGAGGAAGTCGAAAAGACGATTCATCATTTCGTAGGCAGGTATGTAGTTTGAGTCGTAAGGACAATCGCCATTGTCGAAATAGAGTAGATAGTCGCCATTGCGAGGGAAATTGTCCATTAAGTAGTATTTCATTGCGGTTGGGAAGTCGAGATTATCGCCAATTGCGCCAGTCCAATGGGTTGACATACATACAGCTGCACCAAAGACGTCGGGATGCTCGGTAACACCATAAATCGAAATCAATCCACCCATGCTCGACCCCATAATAGAGGTTGATTTGCGGTCGGTGAGAGTTGAAAATTTATCGTCAATAAGTGGTTTTAATGTGTTGACAATGAAAGCTAAATATTCGTCAGCACGATATTGACTGCGACACATACGGTCGATAAAATCGCGCACTTCGCCAGGAGGGGTCATCTCTACTACGCGCTCAGGCATGAGGTCGCCAATGCGAGTTGTGTCGACGCTATGAATGCCTACGACGATGGCCGGTTTGACTTTTTTATCAGCAATGAGCGAGCCTAGAACCGAGTCGATTTCCCATGCTTGATGGTTCCAGGTAGAGTTGGCATCGAAGAGGTTTTGTCCGTCGTGCATATAGATGACAGGATATTTTTTTGAGTCGGTGTAGCCTTTAGGAGTCCACACATCGATTTTGATGGTTTCGTTCAACTCTGGTGAAAATATATCGGCATGCCAAAGGTTGCCCGATGTGACTTCTAATTGTGACACAGAGAATGGAGCCTCTGGAGTGGTTGGATTTGTGCAACTTACGAATAAAGCGATGATTGCAAGAAGGAATAATGAATTTTTCATATAAATTACTTTTTTATTTTGACGTAAATTGCCGTTAATTACTCATAAATTAACGCAAATTAACATAACTTTATGCACATAGAATGCACAAACGACACAGATAATAATAGTTATTTCTTTTTGTTTTTGCGAACAGACCAGCCAAATTTGCCGATTTCTTCACCGAGTTTGTAGTAGTGCCCGTGAGAATAAGCGATAAGTTTGGCATCGGAGAGGCGGAATTCGTCGGTTACGGGGTCGATATAGCGTTCGTCGGCTTGCACATTCACGACGTTGGCAATGAACATATGGTGAGAACCTAACTCTTTGATTTCAATCACTTCGCACTCGATGCTTAGTGGTGATTCGAGAACGATTGGAGCTGCCACTTTTTGCGCCTTTTGAGGTGTGAGGCGCATCTCTTTGAATTTATTATAATCTTTACCACTGCGAACGCCGCACCAGTCGGTTGCACGCGCCATATCTTCGTTAGTGAGGTTGGTTACAAAGCTTTTAGTGCGCTTGATTATATCGTACGAATGGGGCTCGGGGCGGACAGAGATGTAGCCCATCGCAGGATTGGTGCAGATGGTGCCAACCCAAGCGACAGTGAGCATATTGTATTCCTCTTCAGTTTCGCCACAAGAGATGAGAACGGCAGGCAATGGATAGATGAGCGTGCCGGGTTTCCATTGTTGTTTTTTATAGTTTTTTTTCATATTATTTTTTTAGACATGAAGACATGATTTTTCATTTAACGCAAATTTTCATAAATTACTCGTAAATAATTTTATTAATGGCAATTTATGATAATTTACGTTTAATTGTTTAGATATGGGAAATGATTTCACGCACTATTTTTTACGTCGTTTTTTGTCGAAAAATTGTTTACGTTCTTGCTCGTAGTGGCGAGGTTTGTTGCGAGTATCATCAACGGACACAGCATGCCGTGTTCCTACATTATTTTCGCCTACAAATAGTCGGTCGGCAATATCAGTACGCTTGATTTTTTGGAGGAATTGCTTGATTGTGCGGCGCTCTTCTGGCTTGTACCAAAAGAAGAATTGACGCTGAGCGAGTTTATCGTCCTTAGTGCGTGCCACAAAAATAGGTTTGAGCGTATATGGGTCGAGACCAGTGTGATACATCTCAGTGGCAAGCGTCATCGGTGTAGGAGTGAAGTCTTGCACCTGCTCGAGTTGGAAGTTAAGTCGCTTGGTTTCAATAGCCAACTCAGCCATATCGATAGGTTCGCAACCTGGGTGACTAGAGATGAAATATGGTATAATCTGCTGATTGAGATGCTCAGACTCGTTGATACGGTCGAAGGTTTGTTTGAACTGTTTGAATAACGCAAAACTTGGTTTACGCATCACCGACAACACCCTATCGGATGTGTGCTCAGGGGCAACTTTGAGGCGACCACTAACATGATTTTTAATGAGTTCGCGAGCATATTCGGCATTAGTGCGATTGACCTCTTCCGAATCGGTGCGATGCATAACAACATCATAGCGCACACCA
>JAZRCE010000119.1:0-36830 GCA_045635445.1 Candidatus Aphodosoma sp. | reverse complement strand
ATGGGGTTGTATGGTATTAAAACAGAGTTGGAAGACCTTTCGCTAAAATATACCTCACGTGAGGTGTATAAAGAGATTGCTACAAAACTTAACGAAACAAAACGTAGTCGTGATGCCTATATAAAGAAGTTTATCGAACCAGTGAAGGCACGATTGGAAGCAGAGGGGTTGAAATTTTCGATTAAGGGCAGAACTAAAAGCATACACTCTATTTGGAATAAGATACGCAAACAGCAAGTGCCATTCGAGAAGGTGTACGACTTGTTTGCTATTCGTATCATAATAGATTGTCCCGTAGAGCGCGAGAAGTCGGCTTGTTGGCAAGCATTCTCGGTTGTGACGGATATGTACACCGCCAACACTAAGCGTTTGCGCGATTGGATATCGGTGCCAAAAAGCAATGGTTATGAATCGTTGCACGTAACCGTGATGGGCCCCGAGGGCAAATGGGTAGAGGTGCAAATCCGCACCGAGCGCATGGATGAGGTGGCAGAGAAAGGTGTGGCAGCACACTGGAAATATAAAGGGGGTAAGAGCGATTCGGCTCAGATGGACGAGTGGCTTAAAAATCTTCGCGATATGCTCGAGCAAGGTGGTGGTGAGGGTGAAGATGGCGCAGAGGTGATGAATGAGTTTAAAATGCAACTTTACGACGATGATGTCTTTGTGTTCACTCCTAAAGGCGATTTGCATCAGTTGCATCGTGGGGCTACGGTGCTCGACTTTGCTTTTGGTATCCACACCAAGATAGGTTCGCAATGTATGGGAGCCATTGTCAATGGCAAGCATGTAAGTTTTAAATACGAACTTCAAAATGGCGATCAAGTGGAGGTAATCACTTCGCCAACACAAACGCCTCGTGCCGATTGGCTCAATTGGACCAAGACCTCTAAGGCTCGCTCGCGCATCAAGCAAGCCCTCAAAGAGGCAGAGCATCGCGAGGCAGAGAATGGGCGTGAAACATTGCTTCGCCGATTGAAGAATTGGAAACTCGAGTTCGACGACTCGTTGATAGGTAAGGCTTCACGCAAGTTGGGTTATAAGACGTTGTCAGACTTCTATGTCGCAATTAATCAGGAGAAGGTCAATCTCCTTCAGTTGCGCGATTGGATGACGGATGGTTTTGAGCAACAAGAAATGCCAACACAACCTCGCTCTGCCGATGGTTATGAGCAAGAGACCGAATTGCAACGCATCACTGCCAAAGATGATGCCCTTGTAATTGACCGTAATCTTAAGAATGTGGATTATACCCTTGCTCGTTGTTGTAATCCAATATATGGCGATGAGATTTTTGGTTTTGTATCAGTAAATGGAGGCATCAAAATCCATAAAAAAGATTGTCCGAATGCACCACAACTCATTTCGCGTTTTGGTTATCGCATTGTCAACGCACGATGGGCAGGTGGCTCGACGGGAGGAGAATATACTACTACTATCCGCATCATTGGGCGCGATGATATTGGCATTGTGACCAATATTACATCCGTCATCAGCAAAGAACAAGGCATCAATATGCGCTCGATATCGGTTGATTCCAACGCAGGGTTATTCGAAGGCACAATCACCCTTGTGGTGCGCCAAGCATCGCAACTCGAGGCATTATTCAAAAAACTACACACAATCAAAGGTGTAAAACAGATATTTCGTGTATGACAACACATATCATAAATATAGGCGACGAATTGCTCATCGGTCAGGTGGTCAACACCAACGCATCGTGGATGGCAGAGGAGCTCAACAAACGCAACATTAAGGTTACCAACATCAGCGTCATCTCCGATGGGGCAGATGATATTCGTACACAGCTCTACCGCTCTCTCGTCGAGGCAGATGTAGTGCTCATCACAGGCGGATTAGGTCCTACTAAAGATGATATTACGAAGACCGTATTGTGTGAATATTTTGGCGACACACTCGTGCGCCATCAACCAACCTACGATCAAGTACAACGATTCTTCGAGCGTCGCGGATTGCCTTTCACCGAAATCAATCAGGCACAAGCTCTCGTTCCAAGTCGTTGCAAAGTGATATTAAACGAGGTGGGCACAGCGCCATGTATGATGTTTACAACTACCTATCCTCAAGCAACCTTTGAGCAACCTATGCCGAAGAAGAGTGACACTTCATCTACCGAAAAAATCGTTATCAGCATGCCTGGTGTGCCGTTCGAAATGAAGTGGTTGATGCAAAACCACATATTGCCACTGCTCGAAGAGCGACTCGGTTCGCAAGCCATTGTGCACAAAACAATATTGACATTCGGCATAGGCGAATCGTTCTTGGCAGACAAAATAGCCCATTGGGAAGACGCCTTGCCATCATACATCAAGTTGGCATACCTCCCCGAAGCTGGCAAAGTGCGCCTTCGCCTCTCTGCCTATGGAGCTAATCATGCAGCACTCGAAGCTGAGGTAGCAGAGCAAATCGTCAAACTCAATGATATCATTAGTGAGAACATATATGGCTACGACGACGACACCATCTCATCAGCTATCGGCAAGATGGTGAACCATAGGTGTGCCTCACTTGCCACTGCCGAAAGTTGCACTGGTGGTCTGATAGGTAATCTCATAACCGAAACGCCTGGTTCGTCGGTATATTACAAAGGTGGTATTATTGCCTATTCCAACGAATTGAAAGAACGCCTACTTGGTGTGCGTCACGAAACATTGGAGCAATACGGAGCCGTATCGGAAGAGACAGCTATCGAAATGGCACGTGGATGCTTGGCAGCTACAGGAGCCGACTATGCCATTGCCACCACAGGCATCTCAGGTCCTACTGGTGCTATCGAAGATAAGCCATTAGGATTGGTCTATATAGCCATTGCCTCGGGCAACGAAGTAGCTTGTAATCGTTACGTATTCACAACTACACGCCAACAGCATCAACAACGCACTGCCAATCAAGCCCTATTCGATTTATATAAATTATTAAATAGTAATGAGTAACGAGTAGCAAGTAACGAGATTTTAAAAAGATATAAAATAGTATAAGTATATATTATCTCGTTGCTTGCTACTCACTACTAAACATCTAAAATATGTTATCAAAAATTTTCTCTCCCTATGTAGTTTCAGTGCTCATGCTCGTATTGAGCAACTGTTTCATGACCTATGCATGGTATGGTCACCTCAAAAATATGAGTTCAAAGGCTTGGTATATAGCAGCCCTTGTCAGTTGGGGTATAGCACTTTGCGAATATCTCATCATGGTGCCAGCCAATCGTATAGGTTTCACTGTCTATACTTTGCCACAACTAAAGATTATACAAGAGGTCATCTCGCTTAGCGTATTCATCCCATTTGCAATGATATTCATGGGACAACCATTCAAGTGGGATTTTGTGTGGGCAGGGCTTTGCCTTCTCGGAGCAGTATATTTCATGTTCCGCGGATAGTTGTTTAATGCACAATGCATAATTAACAATTAAGAATTTTATCGCCAAAGGCACAAAGACCTTTGGTTCTCAACTTTCAACTCTCAACTATGTCTCTACTTCTTACTCCTTATTCCCTACTCCCTATCCAAAGAATTGATTCTTTGGCTTCATCTTCGTGGTTTGGAGGTTTGGTGTTGATTGTATTGATTGCGTTTGCGTTGTCGGTATCGGCGCATCGTAAGCAATACACTCTTTATGTGCGTAATTTGGTGAACAAACAGGGACGTGTGATGAATTATGACCAAGAGTCAACCTCGGCATGGGCAGATATATTTTTGTGGTTTGTGGTTTTTGCTAGTTTTGCACTTTTGTTAAAAACGCAATTACAGGTTAATTTTGTTATTTTGTTTACTATTGTAGTTTCTTATTTTGGATTAAAGTGGTTGCTGTTTGCTTTTTTAGGTTACGTATTTGGTGTGAGAGAGGTAGCTAAATCATTTACATTGGACTATTTTGTGTTAATAGCATTGTTGGGATTGATGTTTTTGCCTATAAGTTTAGGTATAGTATATTATCCAGAAATCCCTTCGTTTGTGTGGATTGGATTGGTAGTTTTTATCGCATTAATAGTGCTTATAATTCTATTTATAAAACTTTTGCAATTTTTTTATTCTGGTTTTGGTTCTTTATTCTATATTTTTTTGTATCTTTGCACCTCGGAAATTTTGCCCCTTTTTATGGCTGCAAAAGTGGCCTCGATTGTGGTAATTAATGTGTAATCTTTAACATTTATAAATTTGAAAGTCAAGAAGATACTTGTTTCGCAACCGAAACCAGAAACCGGCAGATCTCCATATTTGGATTTGGAGGAAAAATACAAGGTAAAAGTAACTTTTCGTCCATTTATTAAGGTTGACCCTATCTGTTCGCGCGAATTTCGCGCTCAAAAAGTGAATATTCAGGACCATTCGGCGATAGTTTTCACTTCAATTGTGGGTATCAAACACTTTTTTCGTTTGGCGCAAGATATGCGTGTAGCGATAAGTGATGATATGCGTTATTTTTGTATTTCGGCATCAGTTGCCAATTATTTGCAGAATTATATCAATTATCGTAAACGAAAAGTATTCTATCCGGAGTCGGGTCGTATAACAGATATGTTTGCGCTTATAGATAAGCATTCTGATCTTAAATTTTTGGTGGTATTGCCAGAGAATGATAGTGAAAAAATTGTTGAACTATTCAAAGAACGTACTGTTGAATATAGTATTGGTTATATGTATCGTACTGTGAGCAACGACTTCACTCCTGAGGAAGCGTTCGATTATGATATGTTGCTATTCTTCTCGCCTCAAGGTATCGCTGCGTTGAAAAAGAATTTCCCTAACTTCGATCAAGGCGAAATCGTAATTGGTTGTCTCGGACCTACTACTGCAGCTGCTGCGCGTGAGGCTAATCTACGCATCGATATCGAAGTCCCTTCGCCTAAATACACTTCGTTGACTGTGGCGGTAGATGATTTCATCAAAGAAAATCACAAACGTCGATAATTTGTTTATGAAATAAAAGAAAGACAGAATAACATAATAACACAACTAATATATACATTTTTGTTCTTATGTTTTTCTGTCTTTTTTATTTATGGAAAATTTAAGACTGACATTCAATAAATCACAGCACCTTTGTGGCGAGACCACAATATCGCAACTATTCCGCGAGGGTAAAGCCTTCTTGGTATTCCCTTTGCGTGTGGTTTATCGTGTGATGCCACGCGATGTAGAGCCTCTCGACTCGTGTGTCCGCAATAGTCGACCTGCTGTGCGAGTATTAGTCTCAGTCCCTAAAAAACAATTCAAACACGCTGTCGACCGCAACCGTTTCAAACGCCTAATTCGCGAATCTTATCGCCTCCAACAGCTCGAACTCAACGAGGCATTGAACGCCAAAGGTCTTGTTATGGATGTTGCCTTCACTGCCGTGCATAATCAAATCCCAAAATTCGATTACCTCAAATCCCGTATGGCAAAAGTGCTTAATGCCCTTATAGAGCAAGGTGTAGAAAACAAGTAATAGGGAACATTAAGCATTAAGCATTGATAACCGAAGCTCTTTGAGCCTTTGGTAATAAAATTTTTAATTATGCATTATGAATTATGCATTAATTTAGCGTGAAACGAATACTCGAATACATATTACTCGTGCCGATATATTTTTATCGTGCTTGCATATCGCCTTTATTTCCGCCTACATGTCGGTTCACTCCCACCTGTTCGCAATACGCAATTGAGGCTATCAAAAAGCACGGCCCATTCAAAGGTCTATGGCTCGCTATCAAACGCATCTTGCGCTGTCATCCTTGGGGCGGTAGTGGCTACGACCCAGTGCCATAGTTAGATTACAGATTACAGACAACAGATAAAAAGGCTGATTAACGAAATAGTTAATCAGCCTCTTTCTTTATTCTTAAACTTTCCCTTAGGTGCAAGCAACCTGCACCATAGCAAGTGGACATTTTTTCTTAGAATTCCGATGTGAAGTGGAATCTGATTTTTGGAAAATCAGATTGTGCCATTTGTAGTAGGTATCCGCTCTCAGCGAGGAACACGTCGCGGCCATCTTTGTCAACTGCCATGTATTGGAACTTACGGCGTTTGAAGTTTTCAAGTTCGGCTGGGTCGTCTGATTCAATCCAGCACGCTTTGAATAGCGACATAGGCTCCCAACGGCATTGTGCGCCATACTCGTGTAGCAAGCGATATTCGATTACTTCAAATTGGAGTTGTCCTACAGTACCGATAATCTTGCGATTGTTGTTTTGATGAGTAAACACCTGAGCCACACCTTCGCCCATGAGTTGGTCGATACCTTTTTGGAGTTGTTTTGTCTTCATAGGGTCGGCATTCTCGATGTATTTAAACATCTCAGGTGAGAAGCTTGGGAGGCCTTTGAAGTGTAGATTTTCGCCTGAAGTAAGGGTGTCGCCAATCTTGAAGTTACCTGTGTCGGGGAGACCGATAATATCGCCTGCATAAGCTTCATCCACAGTCTCTTTCTTCTGAGCCATGAAGGCAGTAGGAGCAGAGAAACGGAACTGCTTGCCAAGGCGCATGTGTTTGTAGTTGACGTTACGCTCGAATTTACCCGAACAGATTTTCACGAAGGCAATACAAGAGCGGTGGTTAGGGTCCATATTGGCGTGGATTTTAAACACAAAACCTGTGAATGGCTCTTCGTGTGGGTCCACTGTGCGCTCAACAGCATCTACTGGTAGTGGTGCTGGCGCGATGTCGACGAAGCAGTCGAGCAACTCTTTCACACCAAATGTGTTGAGAGCCGAACCGAAGAATACCGGTGCCACGTCGGCAGCGAGGTAGTCCTTCACATCGAATGGGTCGTACACACCATCGATGAGTTCGATATCGTTGCGGAGTTGTTCAGCATCATCTTCGCCCACCATAGCGTCGAATTCTGCCGAGTTGATGTCAACTGCGATAGTCTCCGAAACCTTTTGTTTATTAGGAGTATAGAGGTTGAGTTTATCTTGATATATGTTGTAAACACCTTTGAATTTGATGCCCGAGTTGATAGGCCAAGAGAGAGGGCGCACTTTGATGCCGAGTTCAGCTTCGAGTTCGTCGAGAAGGTCGAAAGGATTCTTACCCTCGCGGTCCATCTTGTTGACGAAAATCATCACTGGCGTTTTGCGCATTGTGCAGACTTGCATGAGTTTGCGAGTTTGCGCTTCGACACCTTTAGCCGAGTCGACCACGATGATAACGCTATCAACAGCAGTGAGCGTGCGGAAAGTATCTTCGGCGAAGTCCTGGTGACCAGGGGTATCGAGGATATTGATTTTAAAGTCGCGATATTCGAATCCCATCACCGAAGTAGCGACCGAGATACCACGTTGTTTCTCGATTTCCATCCAGTCGGAAGTAGCAGTTTTCTTGATTTTATTTGATTTCACAGCACCAGCCACGTGGATAGCACCACCGAAGAGGAGGAGTTTTTCGGTGAGTGTGGTTTTACCCGCATCGGGGTGAGAGATGATTGCAAATGTGCGTCGGCGGTTAATTTCGTTTTCGTACATAATTTTTGTCAATGCACAATGCTAAATGCACAATGCATAATTGGTTGGTTATTATTTGGTTAGTCTAATTGGTCGGATAGGCCGAATTAGATTGATTTTTGGAGTGCAAAGTTACAAAAAAAAGTTGGAATTTAGAAATAAATATCTTCGGGATTGATAGTTGTAGAGTCAATAAACATAACGAAGTAGATTGGCAGGTATGTGATATTGTTTTTGGTCATAATTGTTTGTTCGTTTGATAGTACAATACCTCGTTTAATATTATAATCTTCTGTTGATAGCAAGTTGTTTAATGCGCTATGAACATTGTAGTCTTTGCCAGATTTTACTTCTATTGGGAGTACTGTTTGGTTGGTGTAGTCATCGATAATAAAATCAACTTCACCTTTGTGGCGGTTGTCGTAATAAAATAGGCGATGAGAATGAGCTTTTAATTCTTGAGCAACGATACTTTCATATACACTACCGAGATTGATGCTTTTTTGATCATCTAATACAGGACGTATGTTGTTTTGATATAATTGAGCAGTTAGTATTCCTACATCATTTAAGTATAATTTTAATAAATTCTTTTGAACTGATTCACATAAGGGATAATGGGGATTTGAGATGGCATTAACGGACAGAGCAATACCAGATGATATAAGATATTCAAATTCTTCTTGGTATTGGTCGTAACGAGCACCTTTTTCGTTTTTTATATCTTTTACTACAATGCGTTTTTTCTTATTTTCCATTTGAGATGGCAACATATCGTAGATGCGTTTAACTAATAAAGTTTTTTTGTGTTCGGTTTCGTATTTTGATGCATCGTCGCCATATAGAGAATGGATAGAGTTTTGTACCTCTCTTACTTTTATTATATTGTGTGATAATAAGTATTCGTTGACAGCATCAGGCATACCGCCTACTAATAGATAACGACGAAAAAGATTGAGCATTTTTTCGTGTAGTTCGTTATTTAAAGATTCTTGATTGTTGTAATGTTTTTTTAGACCGTCTATTGCTTCGTGACCAAATCCATTTGCCCATAGAAATTCCTCAAAATCGAGTTGGTACATCTCTTTACGAATTATGCTACCCACAGGAATTGAGGTTGTCGTGCGAAGTGTTATTCCTAATGAACTACCACTTGCGATGAATTTATATTTTTTGTCTTGTCTGAAGAATTTGAGCAATGTAAGATATTGTGGATAGTGTTGAATCTCGTCAATGAATATGAGTGTGTTGTCGTATGTGTTGAGATTATTTCCAGCAAACATGCTTAGTGTGAAATAAAAATCTTCTGTGCTATGAATGTTTTTGAAAATTTGCTCGTTTTCGTCATCTTCAACAAAGTTTATTTCAACAAAATGGGGGTACAGTCGTTGTCCTATTTCGCGTATTGTATAAGACTTACCAATTTGTCGAGCTCCTTCGATAACTAATATTTTGTCGTTATTCGAAAGTAGATGAGTTTCTATTTGTTTTGTTATTTTTCGATTTAGCATATTTTTAGGTTTTTAGTTTGAATAACATACACTTTTCAATAGGATTTTAATGTTTAAATATACACTTTTCAATAAAAAAATAACACAAAAATATACACTTTTCAAACGCGAGCAAACTGCAATAATGTATATGTTGTTGTTATATAGTAATTTAATGTTATTTGGGGTTTTGTCTTTTTGTATTGGCAAAGATATGTATTATTTTTTGTTTTATCAAGAGATTTTGTGTTTTTTTGTTTGAATATGTTGTGTGTTTGTTTTGTGTGATTGTGGAGATTGATTTATACTATATTTATAGTATGTTTATAGTATATTTATCCTATATTTATAGTATATTTATAGTATGTTTTAGTTATGGAGAGATTTAGGGATAGATTTTTTATTTGAAATACTTGCGTGTTTGAAAAATAATGTTTACCTTTGCGGTAACATATAGGAGGTGCATCTCACAACTGTAGGGATGCTCGGCTCGAGCGTCCGTAAAATAGTAAGGACACGACATGCCGTGTCCGCAACAGCAAAGAGAGTATGCCTAACCAGCATTGCAATAGCACCTCTTCCGAGTAGCGTTCTCGGGTTATAAAGTATAGCATTTTTGCTCATTTCTTCTATCAGTAAAAATTTGGCGATTTTTAAAAGTCTGAAGGAATAAGTTCAAGAATGCCCATTGCACATATAAATGCGTGGGCTTAACTTATTCGTAGACTTAAGGTCACGCCAAATACCTACTGATAGCGAGAAAGTTAAGTTCTCGCTTTTTTTGTGTCTATTTATTAATGATTTAAATAAAATTGATTATGAAAAAGATTAAGTTTTTTATGTTGTTGGTAGTGGTAGTGTTGTTTACTGCTTGCCATGACAAAATTTGGGATTCTATTGAGGATTTGGATTCTCGTGTTACTAAATTGGAAGAGTTGTGTAAAGAGATGAATACCAATATCTCAGCTTTGCAAACGATTGTGTCAGTGATTCAAGAGAATGATTTTATTACTGGCATTGTGCCAATTGAGAAAGGCGGTGAGGTGATTGGTTATACTATTACGTTTGGTAAACATGAACCTATTACTATTTATAATGGTGAGGATGGAAAAGATGGTCAGAATGGTAGTGCTACTGCACCAATTATTGGTGTTGCTAAAGATACTGATGGAGTTTATTATTGGACATTGAATGGTGAATGGTTACTTGATGATGAGGGTAATAAGTTGCCAGTATCGGGCAAAAATGGTAATGATGGTGTCGATGGTGAAAATGGTGGAAATAATAGTTCTGGACAAAATGGACAAGATGCTAAGCCTGGTGTAGATGGTAAAGACGGTGTAACTCCTCAATTAAAAATTGAAAATGGCTATTGGTATGTGTCGTATGACAATGGAGCAACTTGGACTGAATTGGGAAAAGCAGTAGGTGAAGATGGAGAGAAAGGTGATAAGGGAGATAAAGGTGATGCTGGAGAAAAAGGAGATAAGGGTGATAGTATGTTTACAAGTGTTACATACGATGATAATAATGTATATTTCACATTGACGGATGGTAGTGTTTTGATTGTACCAAGAGGGAAAAATAGTGGTACTGGAGAAAATGACCCATCTGATATAATCAAATTTGAGGATATTAATGTTTTGTCTTTGTTAATAGATGCTGGAGTTGATACAAATAGTGATGGTTATATTTCTTATGAAGAAGCAGCTAATGTTGAAAGTTTAAATTTTAGATCAAATGGAACTATAAAATTTTTCCGAGAATTTGAGTATTTTATTAATATTAAAGATTTTTGTTTTTATGGATGTTCTAATTTGTATAGTATTACTCTCCCGAATACAATAAAAAGTATAACTGCATTCAATGGAACATATGGATGTTTTGGTTTCTGTGAAAAACTAACAAAACTTCAGATACCTGAAAATTGTACAAAAATTTGTGATAAAGCATTTTATGGTTGTTCGTCCTTACAAGAAATAACATTGCCATCAAAACTTAAGCGTATAGAAGAAAATACTTTTTATGGATGTTTGTCTCTTAAATCATTGAATATACCAAATTCAGTAAATTATATTGGGAATAATGCTTTATGTAGTCTAAGTATTGATACTCTCACGTTGCCAGAAGAATATAGTGCAGATGCAATAGGTGATCTTAGAAATTCTAATTTGACTACAATAATTTGGAATAGTATTTCGTATCCATCTGATTATATTTTAAAGGATGGAAGTTCATCTTCCTATGGTTTAGGAGCTTGTTATGGCCAAAGTTATGAAAAAAATACTACTATATCAACAATTATTTTTGGAGAAAAAGTGGAATCTTTACCAAAATATCTTTGCTATAAAATGAGTTCATTGAAAACAATCTATAGTAAAAATATAACACCTCCTGTTATTGATAATAATACTTTTGTTAATTGTAATAAAATAGAAAATGTTTATGTTCCTACTGAATCGGTAGAGGCTTATAAAACAGAATGGAGTCAATTTGCAGATAAAATAGTTGGTTATAATTTTTAAATTTAATAATATTATGAAATTTAAAAGAGGTTTTGTTTACAGAGTGAATGATGGTAAAGAGAATCATCATCCTGTTGTAATAATGGAAGATGCACCAAATGAATGTGGGCGCATAAAAGGTTATGCTTTTACTCATGATAAGGAAGGTGGTGATTTCTATAAAAATATTTCATTTCCTAAAAAGTTTGTTGTAGAATGTGATTCTAATGGAAAGAAATATGAATTTCAATGGGAAGAAATAGGGGAAAGACGAACTAGTATAATTGATGTAGGGTTACTTAAATCATTAGAGTTCTTGTCCTCAGAACCTATTGGGCGTATAAATGAAGATGGGATAAAATGGATTGAAGAGAATTTAAATGGTGATTATAAAATTATTGATGGTCACATCAAGGATGTGGTAAAAAAGGATAGATAAATTTATATTACTAAATTTTATAAGGTTGAGTCTTTATGGCTTGACCTTTTTTAATGATATAGAATGCTTTGTGTCATGCCTATGGAGCTAATTTACAAATATAATCTATTATTAGGGGGCTCTGTTTGTGATATATCATTCCTGCGAAGTTTATTTTATGGGACAGTAATAATAATTTATAGATTTAAAAACAGAAAAACTTCATTTTACAATCGCAAAATGAAGTTTTTTATAGTTAATCAAATTAAAATTGTTGTTTAATCCAATAAGACAAAAATAGGTCAGAGAGCATGTATTGTTTGTTGCTTTTGTCATTGGCGTTGTAGGTTATCCAATTGTCTTTGCGGAGGCAGTTTTTGGAGGATTTGTTTATATTTCTATTCCGAAAAATCGTGTAATTTCAGGAGTGGTACTCCGAATATTGCTGTAATTTTTGGAATTGAGATGTAAATATACTGCTTTTTTTTGAATTGACAAAGCATAAAATAAATTATGCAAACAAAATTATTCTATTAGTATGATTTCGTTTGCATAATTATGTAAGATTGTTGTTTTATCTATTTGTTTTTCAGATACTGATGAGCGATTTGGCAGCGGAGGCAGTCTTTGCGGAGGCAGTAGTTGTCGTGGAGTTGGATGAGTGCCTGCGAGGTGTAGGCGTCGGGGCATGGGAAGTTGAGTGATGTGAATTGGTTGACTTTGCTATTGCGTTCGGCATGGAGTTGGTGGAGGAGGTCGAGGGTTTTCTCTTGTAGGTCAAAGTCTTGACTGATTTGAGCATAGTGAAAGAGAAATGGTACGACGGTGTTGATAATCAGTAGGTCGATGCTAGCTGTCGAAAGTTGGCAACCATGCTTCTCTGAGTTAGTAACAAGACGGTAGTGTGTAGTCCAATACTCCGATGCTTTGATGGTGAATATTTGGCGTAGTGATTTGATGTTTAGGTTGTTGAGCACTTTGCTGAATAGGTGGTCGTGGCGGTGGAGTAGCATGGCAAATTGTGCCAAGCGCATAGTTGGAAAACCTGATGGGCGCATTCGTAGGAATTTGAAATATACGCCATCTATTGGCTTGAGCGAGAATTTGTGGCTCAAGAACTTGTATTCGCGTTGCCATATGGTGGTTTCTGCATCAGGATTTTCGATGTTGTTGAGAAAACCAGCTTGTCCAAGTAGTAATGCTTCTACTTGTTCTATTGAATCGCGGTGGTGCATTATTATATTTAGTGGTAATGATTTGGCCACTTGTTGCATAGCCTCGCTGTTAACCCCAAACCCAAATGCACGGCATAGTGTGACGTAGAAGGCTTGTTCCCAATTGTTTTGACTATCACGGAGAATTTGAGAGATGCGTTCGGTTTTTACTTGTAGACGCTCTATTAGCAAACGGTCAATCCATAGATTGATATGAAGTTTATCTATTTTATCAAATTCAATATGGCAGATGTGTGGGTTATGTATGAGTGTGTTATAATTGTCAAGGATAGATTTTGGGTATTTTAGAATAATAGTTGGGATAGGGTTGTTGGTTTGTGTAAATATTTGTTCGTCAGCTTCAAATACCACGTGTAGAATGATGTTGTCGTATTCGCGTTTGCCATCGTGATTGTGGCGGTGCCAATCGCTTGCGCGTACGTGAAACTCCACATTACCAGCCCATTGGCGTCCGTCGATTTCTATTTTTGCATTGAACACATCGGGTCCAGCATCGGTATTGAGTATGCCGGGTGAGATGATACGGACTTGTTCACCGAGCAGAGTTTGCTGCTCTTCGAAATATAGTCGGCTGAACCATATGTAGTTTAGGATTTTTTCGGATAGCATTTTAGTCTGGAGTTCTTTTGTTGCTCTCTTTCCCTTTCGGGTGCTCCCCATAAAAATAGGGTACATATTGGAGTTTGTGTTTGATTTTTGGGTGAGAATTTTTTTGCAAAGATAGTGATTTTTTTTGCTTATGAGGTTGTGAGTGCGAAAATTTTATTGTTTTTATTGAAAAACGATAAAAATATTTTGTAGAATGGATTTTTTTTTGTTACTTTGCAAGTTAATTAGTGCAAAGTAGCAAGTTATAAGTTGTGTGGCTTTGTTTTGTGTTGTGGTTCTATTCTAAGTGCTTTGTTGTTTGTTACTTACTGCTTATTACCTAAAAGTATATGAAACGATTTAAAGTATTGTGTGTTTTGTTGTTGTCGGTGTTTTTTGCATCGGTTGTTGTTGACTTTGTGATGGATTTTGTGTCTAGCGCAAGGATGGGATATACAATGGGTGAATATATTGTTGATAATGAATTGGAAAGTCGTGAGCATTTGTATGTTGATGTTTTGACAGAAGTTGATAAAAACGTGCTTAAACCGAATGCGTTGAATAAACTTTCGGGAGATTCGGTAGTCGTATTAAGAAACAATGTTTCGATTGTTGAGTATGCTACATCTTTTTCTGAGAATAGCGAAAAGCATAATGGTTGGTATGTGGTGTTAAATTGGATAAATTTTTTGATAATAGCGATATTTGTGTATATTACGGTAGTTTTTGTAAAAATTATGCGTTTGTTTATACGTTCTCAAGTGTTTGAACACAAGATTATATCGTTATTGAATTATTTGGGTGTTGCTTTTTTGGTTTTGGCTGTTGTTGCTACAGCGTGGAATTTTGGACGTGCCTATTTGGCTGGACATTTGATTGAGGTGGATGGTTTGATAGTGGATTATCGTCACTGTATAGAATGGAATAATTTGTTGTTGGGGTTGGTGATTTTGGTAATTACAGAAATTTTGAGCCAAGCGACAGCAATTAAAGAAGAACAAGATTTAACGATTTAAAAATGGGAGGGTGTGTATAGATGGCGATAGTTGTAAATCTTGATGTGATGTTGGCAAAACGAAAGATGTCGCTTTCGGAATTGTCGGAGAGAGTGGATATAACTCTCGCAAATTTGTCGATATTGAAAACTGGTAAGGCTAAGGCTATTCGGTTTTCGACTCTTGATGCAATATGTAAAGAGTTGGATTGTCAACCAGCCGATATATTGGAATATACGGAGAGTTGAGAGTATTAACCTTTAACCTCTAACTTTTAACCATTTATAATAAGATTCAATATAAACAACTAATTTTTTTAATATGAAAAACAAACTTTTTGCAACACTTGTGGTGCTTTTGATGGCAACTGCAAGTATCTTTGCTCAGACTATTAATCATGGTCGTGGCTTACAAGAGTACAAGCTTGAAAACGGCTTGACAGTATTCCTTTGGGAAGATAAATCAGCAACAGATGTACATGGTCGTGTGGTTTGTCGTGCTGGTGCTGTAGATGAACCAGCGGACTATTCTGGTCTTGCACACTACCTCGAACACATGTTGTTTAAAGGTACTGATAAAATTGGTGCTATCAATTGGGAAAAAGAGAAACCTCTCTACGAACAAATCATTGCTCTCTACAACGAGTTTAATGCGGAAACAGACGAAGCAAAACGTCTTGAACTCATTAAAAAAATTAATGATGTATCGCTTGAGGCTGCTCAATATGGTGCTACTGACGACTTCTCTAATCTTACTGAAAGTTATGGTGGTGACAATTTGAACGCATTTACTTCATACGACCTTACAGCTTATTTCAACACATTCCCTGCAGGTGCATTGGAAAAATGGTTGGAACTCAATTCTGAGCGTCTTTTGAACCCAGTGTTCCGTTCGTTCCAAGCTGAGCTTGAAAACGTATATGAAGAGTTCAATATGTATCAAGATGAACTTGGCACACACCAACGTACATTCTTGTTCGGTAATATTTATAAAGGTACTCCATACGAACGTGACGTTATCGGTTTCCAACATCACTTGAAAAACCCTTCACTTTCTAAACTTATTGAGTTCTTCGAAACTTGGTATGTGCCTAACAACATGTGTTTGATGCTCGTTGGTAACTTCGATGCTGAAGCAGCTAAACCGCTTATTGCTGAAAAATTTGGACGTCTTCAACCTAAAGAAATCCCAGCTCGCGCTACATTTAACGATACTCAAATAACAGGTAACGAAAAATTCAAAGCTAAATTAGGTTATTCTCCTCAAGTATATTGGGTATACCCTGGTGTTAAAAAAGGTGATAAAGACGAATTGGCACTTAGCGTAGCTTTCAACCTTTTGAATAACTCTCACAACACTGGTCTTCTCGACAAATTGATGCTCGACAACACATTGTCTACTGCTTATGTATCTCTCGACTCTCGTCGTGAAGCTGGTCGTATCATGATTGTTGGTGTGCCTTACTATGATGTACAACAACGCACATTTGAAACTTTTGGTCAAACACAACGTTATATTACTAAAGAGATTGATAAACTTCGTAATGAAAACACAATTCCTGATTGGTTGTTCAATTCAGTGATTGCTCAATTGCTACAAGGTTATACAACTCAATTCGAATCAACTGACGCAAAAGTTAATATGATTACTTATTCATATGCTTATGCTGAAGGTATCGAAGCTTACCTTAAAGAAGATGAAGCTATCCGTGCTATTACTAAAGCTGATGTTGTGCGTGTAATCAACAAATACCTACCAACTGATGCTAAATGTATGACTCTCGAGATGACTGAAGGTGACCCTAAAAAGAATAAATTGGCTAAACCAGCAATCAAACCTCTTGACCCATCTAAAGGTGTAGAGACTGCATATGCGAAAGAGTTTAAAGCAATCCCTGTAACTCCTCAAGTTGAAGTGTTTAATGACTTTGCAGATGTAACAGAACGTGAACTTTATAAGAATGTAAAATTGTTCTATACTCCTAATACAGAAAATAATGTATTCTCTCTTACATTGAAATATGGTGTAGGTACACACGAAATGCCAAAACTTCAATATGCAGCATCTTTGATGAATACTGCAGGTATGATGCCTAATCTTGATGCACAAGCTGTTCGTCGTCAATATTCAGAACTAGGTGCAACATTCAGCTTCGGTGTATCAGATAGTTATTTCTATATCACTGTTTACGGTGATGAGAAAAACTTGGATAAAATTCTTGCTCTCCTTTCAAAACACGTGATGATGCCTAACCTTGATGATAAACAAATCAAATCGGTAGTATCTAACGCTTATTGGAGCCGTTATTCAGAAAAACGTAATCCTAATACAGTAGCTTCTGCATTGCTTGAATATGTGCTTTATGGTGAAAATTCTCACTTTATTGATCGTATTCCAATGGAAGAACTCTATAAATATTCAGTGACACCTGATGGTGAAATTATTGAAAACTATTTGGTTAACAAAACTAACCTTACAACTACAATTCAAGAAGCATTTGGTTATGCTGTAGATATTCACTATTGTGGCCAAAAACCAATTGACGAAGTGGCTCAAGCGATGAATGCTATTCCAATGAAAGAACGTATGTTGGATACTAAATCTCCATTCTTCCGTGAGCGTAAAGTATACGACAATACTAATGTTATCTTCCTTGCTGATAGCAAAGTGCAACAAGCAAAAGTTTATTTCTATGCTAACTCTAATCCATATGATATCAAAGAAGATGTTGGTTACGATGCATTCAACCAATATTTCTCAGGTGGTTTCAGTGGTCTTGTTATGAATGAAATTCGTGAAAAACGTTCAATGGCTTACACAGCTTATGGACATCTTTCTCAAGGTTCGCTTCCTGGCAAAGATTCTTATCTCTTCGGTTATGTAGGTACACAAGGTGATAAAGTGGCTGATGCAGTTGATGTATTTATGGGTCTTTTGACTGACATGCCTGCTCCTGAAAATGAAGCTGAACGTATGGAAAATATTCGTACATATCTTCACCAATCAGCTTTGACAGCTAAGCCTGATATGCGTTCTAAGAGTCAAGTATTCGAAGCATGGAAAAAACTTGGTTATACAGATGACCCTGCTAAAGTAAATATGACAGCTATTGATAATTTGACTTACGAGCAAATTAAAGCTTTCTATGAGAAAAATGTTAAAGGTAAACCTGTTACAATTGTGATTATTGGTGACCCTAAAACAATTGATCAAAAAGCACTTAAAGCTAAATGGGGTAAAATCACAAAAATATCTCCAAGTAAACTCTTCAAAGGAGGACTCTAAAAGTTTGTTGATATAAATAAAAGATGGCAGATTGACTTAGGTTGGTCTGCCGTTTTTTTATTAGAGATAAGAGGATTTTAGATTTTTTTGCAATTTTTAATTAGAATTGTTTTTTATTTTAAAAAAAATGTGTACCTTTGTCGTTTGAAATATTACCTATTTGATTATAACACATTTATGAATAAAATAATTCTGAAATTAACCACTTTTATCGTGGCTAGTCTTTTTTGTGTGCAATTGTTGCATGCGGAAGTAATTGGTTATCAGTGTAATTTTGAGGATAGTACAGAAAACTCTCTTTGGTCTCTTAACGTTGGGGACCAAGGAGAGCTTTGTGTTAATAAATGGTATATAGGCAAGGCTGGTGCTAATAGTAGTGGTGCTGGTTTGTTTATTTCGAATGATGGTGTTACAAATAACTACAAAAATCAGGGGACTTCGGTTGTAGCTTCGCGTAAATTGCACTTTTGGCAGGGGTATTATGACATTGTTATAGAGTGGAAAGCTGCTGGAGCCGACAAAGATGGACTTTATGTTTGTTGGGTGCCAGATAGTATTGTTACAAATTCGTTGAATTCGGATGTATTGCAAAAATTTGTGGTAGGTCAAGGTTATGATGTATCTTTTAAGTTTGCTAATTCTCGTTTATGCGGTCAGACAACATGGAAAAAATCGTCAGATGTGATATATTCGGATGGTACGCCATATAAATTGGTTTTTGTGTGGAATAATGGGGTTGTTAGTGCAACACCTCCTGCAGCATGTATAGACAATATATATATTATGCAAGTAGGTAAGTGTCAGAATCCAAATAATCTTTCAATAATATCGCAAGATGAAGATGCTATATTTACATGGAGTGGCAATTCGCCAAATTATGATGTTAGATATAGAAATATAGATTCTCTTGCATGGCATGAGCATTTTGGTATAGTAGGCGAATCGTTTGTTATTGATAGTCTTGAGGAGGGAATGTCGATATTCGAAGTTAGATCGGTGTGCGATGGTATTGTTGGAGAGTGGGTTACATTGGAAAAATATTTCCATTATCCAGTTGTTGGTTGTATTGATTTTTTGAATATTAATAGTTCTAATTGCTATTATGGAACGGTTCAAAAGCCTATGACAGGTAAGGGGGTTATTGATCATGGTTGTGATGCTATAGAGAGTAGGCATACGATACATTATCGAGAAGGTGAATATGATGCTCGTGTTGGAGGTTCGAGATTGAGAACTATCCCTGTAGGCGAGAAAGCTTCAATACGTTTGGGTAATTGGCATACGCAAGCTGAAGCTGAGTGTATAGAGTATTCGTATCAGATTGATACAACAAAAAATGCAGTGTTGCTTTTGAATTATGCGGTTGTATTAGAGTCGCCAAATCATGACTCGTTGAGTCAACCTAGATTTACGCTTAAGATTTTGAAAGAAGGTAAACCTCTAGATCGTTATGGTTGTGGAGAGGCATATTTTTCTTCTGGATTTAATACAGATGGTTGGCAGTCGTTTGCAAGTGCAGGTGGTGGCGGTTTATATAAAGATTGGACTACTGTGGGCATTAATCTTAGGGATTATCACGGAGAGACTCTCACTGTGCAATTAACAACGTATGACTGTGTTGAGAAAGGACACTATGGATATGCATATTTTACGCTTGGTTGTTCTGATGGAAAAATTCAGGCTTTGAGTTGTGGTAATGAGCCAACAAACTCATTTAAAGGTCCTGATGGTTTCAAATATCGTTGGTATTCACCAGATGATCCTGAGAACATACTTTCGACAGATCAAATATTTACTGTTCCATCATCAGATATTTCGACATATAATCTTGATGTAATTCAACCGACTAATCTTAATTGTTATTATACTTTGTCTGCTTCTACATTAGCTCGTTTTCCTAGAGCAAGAGGTAGAGTTGAAGCAAAGGTTGAAGATTGTCAAAATATAGTGAATTTTATTGATTCAAGTTATGTGATTTTGGTGAACCACAATACAAACGACACATTGATTTCGGATGAATCGGTGCAAGCCTTGTTGTGGGATTTTGGTGATGGTGAATTTTCAACAGAATTAAATCCAACTCATATTTATCCTGAGAAAGGAGGGAAATATACGGTTACGTTGGCAGCAACAATGGGTAATGGAGCATGTAGTGACGTTACTTCATTCGAATTGAATTTGCCAGAGTTGGGTACTAAGATAGACACGTTGCATGCTGTGGTTTGTTTTCCAGATCCATATGAGTTTGCAGGGAAGACTTATTGGTCTACAGGTTATTATTCTGACACAGCTCTTACTCAGTATAATTGTGATAGTATTACTGTGTTGGATTTGGTGGTTTCGGATGGTTATGAAGAGGTGATTTTGGATACAATTTGTAGTACAGATGCATATGAATTCAATGGTGAACTTATTACAAAAACAGGTAAGTATAAATATGAAGGAAAAACAGTAGATGGTTGTGATAGTGTGATAACATTGGATATCGTTGTTTATGAAACATTAATAATTGATTTAGACTCTGTAGTGCAAGCTTGTGTTGATGATGAGTATTTGATGATACCTTATGAGATAACCTCAGGTATGTTGGGCGATTATACTTTCAGATTCTTGGATAGTACGGAGTTGGTTGAAGGTGTTTCGTTAAAGGATAATTCTTTTGTGGTGCCGTTGCCACAAGGTATGACACCAAATAGATATAAAGCCGAAATTGGATTTGGAAAGCAGTCGTGTGGAAAAGAAAAAGAGGTGATAGGTATAGATTTGTTGTATTCGCGTGATGTTGTAACTCAAAGATGGGGTGATGTGTTGGCAGTTAAAAACAGCACATATAATGGTGGTTATGATTTTGTTGCTTATCAGTGGTATAAAAATTCTGCGATTATTCCAGGAGCAACATCTTCGATTTTATATATTGAAGAAGGTTTAGACTCTAATGATGAATATACGGTATTGTTGACTAGACTTAATGATAATGTTTCGCAAAAAGTGTGTGCGATAGTGCCAGAGTCTTTTTCTGCACAAGAGGAGACCATTGTAACGTTTATTCAAGATAATAAAATGTTGAAGGTTAAATCGGTGCAAGAATCAGTTGTTAAGATATGGTCGACAACAGGCGTTTTGATGGGTGTTTATGATTTAGGTGTAGGCGATAGTTATATTTCAACGCAAGAGTTGCGAGGTATTTTTGTTATAGAGATATTTAGTCATGATGGTTCTCGTATCGTAGAAAAAATTAATCTTTGGTAAAAAACTATTTTATGAAAAATATTTTATTTGCAAAGTTTAGTCTATTGCTACTTTGTTTCTTTGTATCAACTGCCATTTTTGCACAGCAAAGTGTGGTGAGTTTGCCGTATGTATGTAGTTTTGAGCAAGGCGACTCAGCAGAGATAAAGAATTGGGTTTTTAATGCTGGTGCAGATGGGGTGAATTGTAATGATCAATGGATTGTAGGCAATGTTGAGCATAACGATGGTCTACAGTCGCTTTATATATCCCGAGATGGGGGAGTTAGTGCTTTGTATGGTTCAAAAAAGAATTTAGTTGTAGCCTATAGGGTTTTGGAGTTTAATGAGAAGGTTTCGGTTGATATTACTTTTGACTATAAACTATATGGAGCGGAAAATACATCGATGCTTTATGTAGGATTAGTTAATGAGTCGGTGAATATTGTGTCTAACTCATCAGATCCAACGATAGCGGCTAACTTGAAAAATAGTCTTAGGTATAGGTTTCATCAATCAATAAATTGGCAAACCTATACAATACCTAATCAAACATTTCAGGCAAACAGAAGGGTTAAATTGGTTTTTGTGTGGGAGAATTTCAACACAGATTCGACTATTATAAATCCGATGGCTCCTTGTATAGATAATGTTCAAATAACATTGTCGAATTGTAAGATGCCATCAAATTTGGAGATGGAGTCGGAGTGTGGAGCTTTTACAGCTACTTGGGATGGAGTATCTGATGCTTATGAATTTCAATATCGTAAGACAGGAAATCAATATTGGACAACAATCAAAACCACAGAGACATCTATTCGCATAGAAGAGATAGATGAAGGGTTGTGGGATATGAGAGTTAGAGGTGTTTGTAATGTTGATACAGGGCAGCAAAGGAGTGCGTATATTGCGTTGAACGGAGCTGTCTGTTTTTGTGCCGACAATCACTGTATTAATTATGTTGATTTGAAGTCTGAGGGAGTTTTATGTCAGGTAGGTACGGTTGCTGGTGGTTTTTCAACTGGTAGTGATTTGGTATCGGAAGTGGTTGATTTTGGACCTAATAATGCCAACAGTAGGCATACTGTTTATTGGGAAAAAGGGCAATATGATCCTCGTACAGGAGGTAGACTTAAGACAATACCAGATGGTGAATTAGCTTCTGTTCGTTTAGGCAACTGGATGAAAGGGGCAGAAGCAGAGCGTATAACTTATGAGTATTATGTGAATCCAGCATCGGATGTTATTTTATTGATGAAGTATGCCATTGTGCTAGAAAAGCCTGCAAAAACGCACCAAGCGCCAGCTTTTGAATTTAAGATTCTCGATCAAAATGGCAATCCGATTAGTGCTTGTGTAGAGGCTAACTTTACTCCGCATGATGAATATATAGAGTGGAATGAGTATACTCCTGATTTTCGTACAGGTTTTGATGAGATAGTTTGGAAAGATTGGTCGTCAATAGGTGTTGACCTTAGAAATTATAAAGGTCAGACAATTAAAGTGCAGTTGACAACACAAGACTGTGAGTTGACAGCACACTGTGGATATGCTTATTTCACATTAGGATGTATAGATGCCGCTATTAAAAGCACATCGTGTGGTGAGGATATTAATGTAGAGTTGGTTGCTCCTGATGGTTTCAACTATACATGGTATCATCTTGATGAATATGGTTTTGAGCATATAGATTCGTACAAGAAAGAGATGCAAGTACCATCGAATGACACAGCAACTTACTATTGTCGTATTGATTATCTAGATCAAGAGGGTTGTGATTTTACGTTGCATACAGAGGTGCGTCCGCGTATACCTTTTGCTGATTACACATGTGAGTGGATACCAAATAATTGTAAAAATCAAGTGAGATTCACATCAAAAAGTCATGTTTTGACACGCATAGATGGGAAAGATGTTCCTTCTGGCGAAAAGGTAGAGAATCATTATTGGTCAATAAATGGAGAGGTGGTGAGCGAGTTGTCTACTTTTGTTTATGATGTTGATTCGCTTGGTGCAGAGATAGACTTACATTTGTCGGTTGGTATTTCAGATAACATGTGTATGGATGATACTACATGTCATATCACTATAGCGCCTATCTATTCCGAGCGTCATGTTATAGATACAACTTTGTGTGATGGAGAATATGTTTCTACTAATTTTGGCATGTTCTTCTCTGATACTCTTGTGGTGCACACAGAAAAGAGCAAGTGGTGTGGTTGCGATAGCACAACTGTGTTGGATTTGAAGATAATTAGACAGGAGGAAGACACTTATGTTTGTGATACAATATGTGGTAACGGGGTTTATGTTTTTGAGCCAACTGGTACAGAAATAAAAGAGACGGGTAAATATGATTTCAGGTTAACATCTTCATTTGGATGTGATAGTGTAGTAGTTTTGGATTTAGTGCGTATACCGCAAGTCAACGCAAGTATTGATGATTTTGTGCGTATGGCATGTGCTGATGATAGTGTTTTATGGGTTGAATACAATGTGTTGGAAGGAGAGAGAGGTCCGTCGGAATATTCGGTTTTGTTTGATCAAATTGCCAAAGATAATGGATTTGTTGATAAGGATTATGTGGTTGATGCAGAGAATAATCGATTTAGAGTAGATATACCTAAGAATTGTCGACCAAACCGATATAGTGCAACTATATTAATTAAGGATACAACAATGTTGTGTGGTGACATTTCGCTTCCTGTAGAGTTTGAGGTATATTATAGTTCATCAATTTTGCATGCAAAATTTGGCAATTTGATAACTGTTTTGAATGCAGAGAATAATGGTGGTTACGAGTTTATAGAAGAGACGTACCAATGGTATAAGAATGGTGAGATACTAGAGGGAGAAACCAAGTCGTATTTCTATTTGCCAGAGGGAGAATATTTTGTTGCAGGCGATTGTTATCATCTGGTAGTAAAACGACAAGATGATGGAGTAGAGTTGCCAACATGTGAGATTTGTCCATCGGCACAAACCCCTGTCGACAATATTTATTTTGCTGAGTCGCCAAGTTTGGTAAGTACGATGTTTACTTCAGGCGAAAAGGTTTATTTTGAGAATTTTGAATCTGGTATTGTTAACATATATACTGTTGCAGGACAGTTATTGTCATCTCAGAAAGTATATTCAGACAACATGGATGTTTTTGTGCCAACAGAGGCTGGGGTTTATATTTTGCAGATGATCACAAAAGAAAATTTAAGTGTATATAAAATTAAAGTAAAATAATCCTTTTATTAATCTAAAAAACATTGTTATGAAAAAAATTTTACATTTCGTAATGTTTCTTGCCTTTGTTTTTTCCGCTACATTTGTTAGCGCACAAAACTTAGGGTATGTCTTAGAAGAGGATTTCGAAAACGGAATACCTTCTACTTGGACTCAAGAAAAGGTTTTTGGTGATTTCTCATGGACAGTTGAGAAGGGCGACCTTACCCGTCCAAACGGAACCGCTAAAGGCTCAAATCGTGTAGCTTTTCGTAATACAACGCGACAAACTACAGGAGCAATAACACGTTTGGTATCTCCAGTAATGGATTTGTCGAATGTATTCCAACCTATTTTGTGTTTTGCGCATGCACAAGATAAGTGGACAGGTGATTTTGACACACTTCGTGTTTATTATCGTACGTCAGCCACAGGTCGTTGGATTGAACTTAAAAAGTTCGATACTCATATTGCACGTTGGCAACGTGACACATTGTACCTCACTTCAGTGACAAAAACTTATCAAATTGCATTTGAGGCAACAGATAATTTGGGTCATGGTGTAGTATTAGACGATGTAGTAGTGCGTTCGGCGCCTAATTGTACGCAGCCATATGATTTGCTTGTTACAAACATTAAGAATCAAGCAGCTACATTGAGTTGGAATGCATCGTTCGATGCTTTGGAAATTTATCTTAAAGTGAGCAAGAGTCCACTTTCGTTGACTCAACTTAATGATAAAAACTTCAAAGCCGATGTTATTGATGTAACTCTTGATGGTGCAGAGTTTGAATATCAAATGACAGGTCTTACACAAGGCACAAAATACTATGCATATCTTCAATCTAATTGTGATGGAGAGTTGAGTGAATGGAGCCAGGGAGCTGAGTTTACAACTACTACATCACTTGAGTTGCCATATGTGCAAGATTTTAACCTAAAATACCAACCAGGTGTTGTTTCGTATCTTCCTTATTGGGTTGCTGCATGTGGTGAGTTTGATGGTTTGACCGATTATGAACCATTTATCAACACATTCTCGTCACCAGCTGAGTGTTATGCATTTTCACCAGATGCTACAGCATCTTTGTTCTTCATGGGTACACGTAGCACCAACAAAGACATTCCTGCAGGTAAATGGAATTATATTGCATCGCCAGAGGTAGTTGTCGACAATATCAATAAAGTACAAGTATCTTTTTGGACAACACGTTATAACTCAACACAAGGTTCGTTGGTTCAACAAATCATAGTTGGTGTAATGTCTAATCCATCAGATAAGTCGACATTCAAACCAGTAGATACAATACAAGTTTCTAGCTATCGTATATTTGAAGAGTTTATTGTTCGTTTCGATTCATATAAAGGTGAAGGTAAACACATTGCTTTCATGTCGGATTTCGACGTTCCTAATAAGTTTATTATGGACGATTTGCGTATCGAATTGATTCCTGCAACAGACAAAGCACAAATCAAAGCTACGTTGCCAGCAGCTACAACTGCTAAGGTTAATTTCGTAGACAAGAGCGAAAAATACGAGGTTGTTGTTTTGAAAGAAAAACTAACAAAGACTGATGTTCTCGACACATTGTCATCAGTGGTGAAACGTCAAGAGTTTACATCGGCACCTTGCAATGTTGAAGGACTTGAACCATTGACACTTTATTATGTTTATGCTCGTCATATTAATGGTACAGAAAAGGGCCGTTGGAGCAATGCTTGCGAATTGCGTACACTAGAGACAGTTTCAACATTGCCATATAAGCTTACATTTGATATCGACATCAACGATGATAAAACATTCTATAATCCAGATGCCGATAAGATGTATCGTATTTCTAACAATGTATTGTTCAAGTCAAATCGACTCACACCTCCATATTGTCGCGAGAAGAGTGGTAATGACTTCGAGTTGTTTATCACAGCGAATCGTACAGGCGACTATAACTATGTTGTTTTCCCACAAGTAGCAAACAAAGAAGGTGTTCGTATAGAATTTGATGCACATACTGAATTTTTAGCTACTGGTTATTTCGGTACTATTGAGGTAGGTTTGGCTACAGATGCACTTGATGAGTCGACTTATTCATTTGAGAAAGTTATTGATCTTACAGCAGAAAACAAGAAATATAAAGTCGATCTTGAGTCGTTCAAATCAGAAGGTAAATTCCTTGTTTTCAAAGTTGACGATAGAGGATTGAAAGCCTTTATGGAAAACGATGTTCGTATCGACAATCTTGTTTATACTAACGCACCTGATTGTATCGAACCATCGATATTCAAAACAGAAGAACTCTCTTCTACATCTGTTAAATTGACATGGGATGCAGGTACAGTAACATCATGGAACGTACGTCTTTCAAGAAATCGTGTTAGCGAGGCTAACTTGAATAATCCAGACTATACAGGTTTTGATGCAGCGTTTGTTGCAACAACTAACTCGGCAACATTCACTGATTTAGTTGCAGGTTCGGTAACATATTATTACTATGTTCAACCAATTTGTGGTGAAACAGTTGGTTTCTGGAGTGTAGAAGGTTCATTCAAAACAGGCTGTCTCGACAGAGAAAACTTGCCATATGTTCAAAATTTCGATGATTCGAGATATATGGTAGGTAGTTCAGTTTCGCCATTTGGTGTACCATGTATGTTCTCTGTTCTTTCTGAGATAAGCGACATGAGTGGCGACGAACCTCGTTTTGTTTATTATCCACACTTGACAGATTTGCAAAAATCAAGTGGTAATAACTCGCTCTATATGGCAGCATCTGCCGACACAACAGGTGTGGCAAGTGCATACGATTCATATGTAGCATTCCCTAAATTGAATACTGACAAAGTCAACAAATTGCAAATTTCTATGAAATTGCGTGCTGCGTCTCGTGGCGATAGATTGACAGTTGGTGTTATGACAGATCCAAACAACATTTTGACATTCGAACCAGTAGCCAACATTATGTTGCCACGCGTAAACGAATGGGTCGACTATTATGTTACACTCGACACATACGATGGTAAAGGTGAATATATAGCATTGCGTATGTCAAAAGGTTCAGTTCCAATGTCGATGTTTGTAGATGACGTACGTATTGAGAATATCATAGCATGTAACGTACCACAAAATGTCGTATCGGATCCTGCCGATGTTTCAGCAAAATTGTCATGGAAAGGCACACAAGAGAAAAAATGGCGTCTTGTAGTTTCTACATCAAGTGCAATGGATGCTGAGGCACTCGAAGGAGCCGTAGCTGGCAGCAATGGTGTTGTTTTTGCAGGCGACGTAGAGTCAAATCCATATACAGTTACAGGATTGTCGACACAAACTACATATTATTGGTGGGTAAAATCTGTTTGTAACGAGCAAGTAACATCAGATTGGTCGGATGCATATTCATTCACAACAATGTGTGATTTGAAAACGACATACGAAATGGGAGTTGAAGATTTCGAAGCTTGGACTTATGGCAAAGTAGGCGAATGTTTTGTTAGTGGCAACTCAGTTGCTAATGCATCAACGTCGTACAAACCAGGTCGTCCGACTGGTAATGCAAGTTGGCCAACCACAGGCAAATCGATGATTCAATTCTATTCAACACAAGCATATAATGGAGCATATTTGATTTTCCCTCCAATCGATGTTGACAGAATTTCTCGTTTGCGAGTTAAATTCGATGCTGCAACAGCATTGAGTGCAACAGGAACAAACTATTCATCGCCACAATATGCACAAGCATTGTCGGTAGGTATTATCACAGACCCTAACGATTTTGAGACATATACCGAAGTAGGCACTGTTAATATTGGTAAAGAATTGAACACATTCGAAGTTCGTTTCGATCAATACAAAGGTGACTATATGGGAGGCATGGGCAAACGCGTTGTGTTTATGTCGAAATTTGCGTTAGACAACAGAGTTTTTGTCGACAATGTAGTATTCGACACTATTCCAGAATGTAAATCGCCAACAGTTATCGTCGAGTCAACAACAACAGACAAGATTTATCTTGCGCTCGAAGGTGTTGGAGCTAAGAGTCAAGTTCGTTATATTGTTGATGGAGTAGCCGACACAATCGAGACAACAACAAATAAAGTCGTTATCGAAAACTTGAAGATGGCAGCAACATGCCAAGTTTATGCACGTACATTGTGCGAAGGCGATGAATATAGTTCATGGTCAAACATGATAAAAGTGAGCACAGCATGCGAGCCAACAATTGCAGTTCCATATTTCGAAGACTTCAATGCCAACCCTACCGCAGGTGCATACTATAGTCCATCATGTTGGTATACACACTTCACCGTAGCAGGCAAAGAGGGTCAATATCCTCACGTTTATGCAACAGGCTACGAAGGCAAAGGTGCTAGTGTATATTGCAATGGCGATGGACAAATCAGTTATCTTGTATCACGCGAGTTGACAATCGATAGTTTGAATCGTTGTCAAGTATCATTCATGGCAAAAGGTAGTGGTGCAAACAAAGCTATCATCGTAGGTGTTGTTAGCGACCCATCTACACCAGAGAGCATCATAGCTACATTCGAAGAAATCGACACAATCAAGCCAGGCAATGCAGCATATGAAAAAGCATTGGTATCGTTGGCTGGTTATACAGGCGGAGCTAAACACGTAGCATTCAGATCAGACTATCTTGCTAATAACAGTTCAACAGGAGGTGTATATGTCGACAATATTTCGGTTGAGTTAATTCCTGTATGTTCTAAGCCAGACGTATTCAGCTTGATTTCATGGAAAGATACAGAACTTGCATTCTCGTTCAAACACGACGGAGCTGCTAAATATGAAGTGAAATATGGAGCAAAAGACTTCGATCCTGCAACCGAAGGCACATCAGTAGAGTACACAGGTATTAAAGATCAATTTGTACTTACAGGTTTGACAGCAAGCACCAACTACGATATCCATATGCGTGCAATCTGTTCAGAAGCCGACGCATCAATTTGGTCGTTTGTAGGTAACTATACAACAACACAAACACCAATCAGCCAATTCCCATACAACAACGGATTTGAAGATGCAGCAGAAAACGCATTGTGGCAATTCAGCCAAGATACCAAAATCAACAACCATTGGTATATCGACACAGCTTATGTAAAAGATGGAGCTAAAGCGTTGTATATCTCTGATACAGAAGGTAAAACTGCTACATATACAGGCACTGGCAACAACTATTCATGGGCATATCGTGCAATCAATTTGACCGAAGGTTCATATACCTTCTCTATGGATTGGATTGGCGAGGGCTATCCATCATACGACTTCATGCGTGTAATCTTGTTGCCAATCACAGCCAAATTCGATGGCGGTTCAGCTAAGATTACATACGAAGATGGTACATCAGTAGCATCGTTTACTACAGCTGCACTTGCTGCTCCTGGTATCGACCTTACACCATATGTAAGCTCAAAAGCACAATACAATGGTGCAAACGAGTGGACATCAACCGAGGTGTCATTCATCGTGACAGAGCAAATGGCTCAATACTACAATTTGATAGTATACTGGAAAGGTTCAGCCATGACACAAGGTGAAGAACCAGAACCATCAATGGTAGTTGACAATATTTCTATTAAGAAAATCACTTGTCCAACTCCGTTTGATGTTAAAGCTATTGATGTTAGCGACAAAACAGCAGTCATCACATGGGATTATCTTGGCGACATGCCAGAGTCATACAATGTGAAAGTGTTGAAAACACAAGTCGCAGTCGATCAACTTGCCAACGTAGAAGAGGCTAATGTAATCTATTCAGCCAACAACATTAAAGAAGCTAAAATATCATTGAGCGACCTCACAGAATCGACAACATATTATATCTACGTACAGTCATCATGTTCGGCTGACGAGCGCAGTTTCTGGTCAGATGCAATAGCATTTACAACAGCATGTAAACCAGCTGCAGCCGACGAAAACGGTCGATATATCTACACATTCGATGACAATGCAGGTAAATTCGAGTCATGTTTCGTAGCAGGCAATGTGGTTGCTGGTCGCACCAACAAACCAACATTTGCAAAAGATGGTACAGGTACTAGCGATTATTCATATCACTATGCATATTCAGAGGTATATGCAATCAAGTTTAACCACACATCGGCTACAACAACAGGTGCATATCTTGCCTTCCCACCAGTTGAGGGTGACATTCGCGACATGCAAGTTAAATTCCAAATGCGTGCAACACACCACAACCGTGGTAAAAAAGCAATTCAAGCAGGCGGTTTGAGTGCATCTAATGCTCGTAAGATTATCGTTGGTACAATGGGTAACCCTAATGAACCATCATCATTCGTAGCAATCGATACAATCGAATATGCATATGGCGAAGAGATCAAAGGTTTGATAGCAACTAACGACCCAGATAGCAACAACTATTGGCAAGAAGTAAAACTCCCACTTGCTTTGGCAGAAGGACGTTATCTTGCATTCGTAAATGGCGATTTGGGCAAAACATCTAACACAATCTATATCGACGATGTAATCATTGAGCCAGCCGACAAGTGTGTTACACCTTATGGCATTTCAGTTTCTGAATTGAAATCTACAAGTGCAACAATCACATGCAACTACGATACAAAAGCATTAGGTTGTGTAGTTGTTTACTCTACATCAGAAGATATGACAGAGAATGCAGTGACAACTACAGTTACTGAGTTCCCATACACAATTAGTGGACTTGCTCCAGCAACACACTACTATGTTCGTATGCAACAACTTTGTCGCACAGAAGAGGGAGTAGAGGTAGTGTCTGACTGGTCAGAAAAAACCAATTTCGTTACTCCATATCAATATCGTTTGAACGAAGAGTTCGAAACAACACGTTTCGTGCCTGAGTTCTGGAGTCGTGCAACATCGCCAGATATTGCAACAGTATTCGAATTGCAAGCGCCGCTCAACTATTTGCCAGACGACAACTCGCTCGTATGTTGGAAAACACGCACAGGTATGCACGAGTCGGGTATGTTCTCTACTGGTCATATCCAATCATCGATCAAAGCAGCAGCATTCGGTACAACCGATTGGTTGATTACTCCATCAATCGAGTTGGAAAAAGATAAGAAACAACACATGTTGTTCGATCTTGCTCTCACCGACATCAATACCAACTATCCATTCAATCCAACAGGCGGCACAAATGCCGATGATAGATTCTATGTAGTTGTGTCGGAAGATAATGGTGCAACTTGGACTAATGCTAATGCTACACTTTGGGACAACTCAGGCTTTGCTGATTATGAATTGAACAAAGTTCCATCAACAGGACAACGTTATCGTATCGATTTGAGCAAATATGCAGGTAAAGTCATCAAAGTGGCATTCTATCTCGAATCAATCGAATTGAATTTCGAATTAGATATGCACCTCGACAATGTTTACATCAATTCATATGTCGATGAAACAATACCAACAACACTTTGTCAAAGCGAAGACTTCTACTACAACGATTTCCATGTAGTTTCGGATTCTATCAAAGTGGGAACTAACAACTTCTCATATCCAAAATACATGAAGGTAGTTGAAGACACAATGTATCAATTCCAAGTTAATGTAACCGAGATTTATCAAACAACTCTCGAAGCATCTATTTGCGAAGGCGATGTATATTCACTCAATGGATTCAACTCATTGACCAAAGCAGGTGTTTACAAACAAAAACTTGTTGCTAAAAACGGTTGCGACTCAGTGCTTGCACTCAATTTGACAATCATGCCAATAGCGCAAGAAGTAGTATTCGACACCATCTGTTTCGGATCATCGTTGATATGGAATGGCGAAACCTACACCCGTTCTGGTACATATTCAGCAACATTGAGATCAGTAGTTACAGGTTGCGACTCAATCGTAACATTGATGCTCAAAGTTAACGATGCATTGACTTCACGCGATCGCGTTGAAATTTGCTTTGGTGAATCATATCAATTCGGCGACAAAGTCATTACATCATCAGGCGAATATACACAAACATTCAAAACTGTTGATGGTTGCGACTCAATCGTAACACTCGAAGCAGTTGTATTGCCAGACTATCGTCAAGTTCACAACGAAGTGATTTGTGCAGGCGAACGCTTCACAGGTCATGGCTTCAACGAAGTAGGACGCGAAGGATCATACACATTAGAACTCAAATCTGTTACTGGTTGCGACTCAACAATCACATTGAACCTCACAGTATTGTCGGGTGATACAGCACGTGTTGAGCAATCAATATCAACTGCCGAACTTCCTTACGAATATCAAGGTAAAGTTTATCCAGTTGGAACAAAACCAGGAGTTTATGTCGATACAATCAACGTTACTACAGGCAATTGCGACGACGTGATTATCCTCACTCTCACAATTACACAAAGCACAGTTGGAGTAGATAATCTCTCAGCAGCTGATTTGACAATGGTGCCAAACCCAGTCAGAGTGTCAGAAGCATTGACAATCGAAGGCGAATTCAGTGCAGCCGAACGCGAAGGCATGGTAGTGTCAATCTACAATGCTATTGGACAAAAGGTTTATGAAGTAGAACCTACAAGCGATTCAAT
Organism: Candidatus Aphodosoma sp.; assembly: GCA_045635445.1. Lineage (GTDB taxonomy): Bacteria > Bacteroidota > Bacteroidia > Bacteroidales > Paludibacteraceae > Aphodosoma. The sequence goes on along the minus strand of JAZRCE010000119.1, from coordinate 3,868 downwards.
AGTTATTGAAGGTTTGCAACAACGAGGCGTATATATCGTACGTGTCACAACAGGCACAGGCGAACATCGTCAAGGTAAGATTATTGTAGAATAATCCTCACATTTATAACTAACAAAGGGTGTGCTCATTTCGAGCACACCCTTCGTTTTTTTTCGAAGTATGGGGGTAGAGTCTATTTCATTATCTATCTTTTCTTTGCAAGGCAGACGTCACATTTGCCACAAGGCACAGCATCCGTTTGACCAAAATATCTAGCCAAAATCATCGAGCGGCACTCGTTAGCAGTAGCATATTCATGCATCGACACCAATCGTGTATACATCCGGTCGATACGTTTTTCATAAGCCACCGGCGGGATATATAGCGAGTTAGCATCATGTCGTTCGGTGTTGTATATTAGTAGCGGAGTGCGTTTGAATGGCACATATTTCACTACACTCATTCGGTGTAGCCAAATAAGGTAGGCATATATATCGTTTCTCGAGCGTTGAGTCATCACCGCAATACGATCCTCGTTAATATGTTTAGGGTCGGTAAAAATGCCAGTGTAAGTGCGCAAAACATATTCCAATATCTCGTCGTTGTCGGGGTGCTCCATTCGCCATTCATATAGGCGCGAAGGGTGCATTATCATTTGCAGTTTGCTAGGGCTCTCCATCTCATCCGTCAAAGTTATATATCCAGCCCATTGCAGTATATTTAGGGCACCCATTGCAAGCGAGTAAGATAGTCGGCAAGTGTGGCAAAACTCTTCAAGTTTAAAAGGATATACTGCGCCATTGCCCGAACCCTCGCCAATCACATAGTAGTTAGCAAGGTGTTGGTACACAGCGCGCACAAACTCTTTAGGAGGAAACACTTTTTCATGTCGGCGCACAAGTTGTTCAGTAGAGCTAGGTGTCGTTAGTAGCACAGCATATGCTTTTTCCCCATCGCGTCCAGCTCGGCCAGCCTCTTGGTAGTATTGTTCAAGGGCATCAGGAATATCGTAGTGCACCACCAGTCTCACATCAGCCTTATCAATACCCATTCCAAAAGCATTAGTAGCGCAAAGAATTCGAGTTTTACCATTCATCCAATCATTTTGGCGTTGTTTACGTATATCAGCATCTAGGCCAGCGTGGTAGCAGTCAGCCGCAAAATCCATCGATTGTAGCATTTTTGCCACCTTATCAGCGCCATCTCTAGTTCGGGTATATACTATAGTTGAGCCTTGCACAGCAGAGAGTATTTTGTATAATTGAGCATCCTTGTTGTCAGTTAGTCTCACCACATAGTGCAAATTATGGCGTTCCACGCCAGCTTGAAACATATTGCAGTCAGTTCGGAATGAGAGTTTATCCTTTATGTCGGTTGCCACATCAGGTGTAGCAGAGGCAGTTAGTGCAAGTATAGGCACATCAGGATACATTTCGCGCAGTTGAGCAATTTTCAAGTACGAAGGGCGGAAGTCATATCCCCATTCCGAAATACAGTGCGCTTCATCAACAGCAATAAAACTAAGTTTAAGAAATTGCAGTCGTTTAAGGAAAAGGTCCGATTGTAGGCGTTCAGGAGCCACGTATAGTAGTTTGAAAGCTCCATATTGAGCTTGTTCAAGAATATTGAACACACGGTCGCGGTTCATACCAGCGTGAATTATCTCGGCGCGTATCCCTCGGCGGTGTAGGTTTTGTATTTGGTCCACCATCAACGCAATAAGAGGCGACACAACGAGCGCCATGCCCTCCATAGCAAGAGCAGGCACCTGGTATGTAATAGATTTTCCACCGCCAGTAGGCAAAATAGCAAGGGTATCATGTCCCCCGCCAATGCTCTCAATAATATCTAGTTGCAGAGGGCGAAAATCGTCGTATCCCCAATTCTCTTTTAATATCTTTCGGTACATTTCGTGTCTATTCTATTTCCGATTGCAAAGGTAGTCATTTTTTTTCAAAACACTATTTTTTTCTTATTTGAAAAGCAAAAAATATGCAGTGTATCCAAAATAGAGGGTTGCTTGCAGGTTGCTGTTACAGTGGGGTAAAAATCAAACTCGCCGCATGCATAGATTTGCGTGTGGCGAGGTTTGTTTTTTTTAGATTAATATTTTGATAAAATTTGTTCTATGTTTTGTTTTAATGTAGGGATATGCTTTATTATTAATCCCCAAAGGAATTATCCATAAATAACTTGTTTTGTGCGATTTATGTTTTGAAGTAAAAATCTATTTTTAATTCCTTTGGCTTCGAGTAAGTCCACTTCGCGTTCGAATGGATGTTTTTTCGTTTATTCAAAAAAAAAGTGGTATCTTTGTGAGTGATTAAGAGTGATACTAATTATTAATGTCTAAAAAAAACTATATGACTATGGAAAATAAACCATTAGGCATACCTAATCAAAATTACGAAGTATGGAAAAAGATTGTAGAGCTACGCAAGACTTACTTGCAGGGGCAAGAGCCGTCATCGCGAGAGGATATGTTGGCGGAAATCAGATTGGCGGAGAAGGAATACAACGACCAAAAGTTGAACCCTCTGATGAAGACCGCAAAAGACAAGAAATTGCTGTTGAAAAATGGGCAAAAGAGTTAGGCGTATGGCACGATGAGGCTACGGAGGAGCTGGAGGCGATGTATGGCGAACGAATTGCTAATGGGTCGGAGGCTTTTGTGTTTTTCGGAGATGAGCAAACGGTGATAAAGGCTAGGGATATTTGTGGCTATGATTGCTTGGATGTGGCGTTGGAGTCGATGGAGCTGCACAATGCGCTGTTCCCTTATACGGCGATGAGAATCACTGGTTTTGGTCGTAGTGAAGGGGATTTTACGGTTATATTTGAGCAGAAATATATCAAGGGGGCAAAGTTTGCGCCTTCGGATTTGATTGCTCTGTTTTTGAAAACGGTGTTTGATGCGGAACTGAATGAAACGGTGTTGGGCGGCAATTCGTATGAGAATGAGGTGTTGAGATTGTATGATTTGAAACCGGCTAATGTGTTGCTGGGCCGTGATAGTGGGTTGTATGTGATTGATGGTGATTTTTATATTAAATGATTTGTTGGTTGTTTGGGGATACAAAAAAAATGCTGAGCCATATGATGGACTCAGCATTTTTGTGTTTGAACGGGTTTACTCCTCGGATTTTAATTCCTCGATTTGGGCAAGCATTTCGTCGATGTTGCGGTAGATTTTGTTGCGTTGGCGCCAGCCATATATGCCACCTATTATCAGACCTATAATGCCTCCTACGATTATGCCAAGTAGCATCTCGCGATTATCGATTTTGGTGTAGATCTCCCACCCATTCCAGCAAAGCCACACGATGAGCCAGGGGTAACTGAAATAGCTCCATTGTTTGTAGCGACGGCGGGTGCGCATAATGGTGGTGCTGGCTGTGATCAAATCGCCATTGAGTAGGTTGCTACTCAATCCCCAATGCGACCAGATGGTATAGATGAGGGCTATTGCCATAAAGGCGCAGGTGAAGATGTTGAGCGCAAGCGAAAAGTTGAGGTAATGGGCGTAGTTGATTGAAATGATGGGTGTGGCAATGATGACTAATGCGCATAACACAATCCCTGTGCGATTGATGTTGGAAATGCGCTCTTTGATGGAGTTGCGTATCAGTTGGTGGTTGATGATGCTCTGTTTTTCGAGTTTTCGGTTCAATAGCGTGAGTTGTTCTCTCAACTCGTTCAATTCTTCTAATCTAATATCTCGTTCCATAATATCGATAATTTTATTGATTTGACATCTGTTTTAATTCTTCTTTGATGCGGACAAGGCGCACTGATACGTTTTTGACCGTGATGCCTACGATGGCGGCAATTTCGTCGTAAGGGAGATTGTCGAGCCAGAGGAGGATGATGGCGCGGTCGAAGGGTTTC
>JAZRCE010000118.1:0-10007 GCA_045635445.1 Candidatus Aphodosoma sp. | reverse complement strand
CTTCTCGATGCTGCTGGCGTAGCTCGCAAACGCAATGCCGAAGTTCGCACTAAAGAAGAGGCTATCGCTGCTGCCAACGAAATGGGCTTCCCTCTCGTAATGAAAGTTTGTGGTCCTGTTCACAAATCTGACGTAGGTGGTGTAGTTCTCAACATCAAAGATATCGAAACTGTTGAACGCGAATTCAAACGCCTTATCGTTATCCCTGAAACATACGCAGTTGAGGTATGCCCAATGTACAAAGGTACTGAAATCTTCATCGGTGCAAGCCGCGAAGCTAAATTTGGTCACCAAGTACTCTGTGGTCTTGGTGGCATCTTCATCGAAGTATTGAAAGACGTACAAGCATCTCTCGCTCCAATCGGTCTTGCCGAAGCTCACTCTATGATTGAACGCCTCCGTGGCTACAAAATCATCAAAGGCGTACGTGGTCAAGAACCAGTAAACGAAGACCTCTTCGCAGAAGCAGTTACTCGCATCTCTGCTCTTGTTAAAGCTGCTCCAGAAATTGCTGAAATGGACCTCAACCCACTTCTCGGTTCTGCTAATGCTGTAGTTGCAGTTGATGCTCGTATCCGCATTGAAAAATAATTAATTTACTGAATTATTAAATAAAAAGTCCTTTGCTATTACTAACAAAGGACTTTTTTCTTTTTATAGCCCATTGTATATTAAAAATTCATTTTTTTTTTGTAACTTTGCATAAAATATACGCATCAGAAAAAATAGATAAAAATACACTATGAAAGAAAAATTTAATTGGAAAAAACTACTTCCCTACGCAATTGCAATAATTGCATTCATTGGTATTGCTATGTTCTATTGTGCACCTGCATTAGATGGTAAAGTACTTGTTCAAGGCGATACAAATAGTTGGAAAGGAGCTGCTCAAGAGGCAATTACATTCTATGAAGAAGAAGGATATAGCCCATGGTGGACTAATTCGATGTTCTCTGGTATGCCTACATATCAAATTACGGGTAAACTGAAAACAAGTAAATTGTATGGGGCAATGGAAACTATAACGCGTGGAGGATTTAATGGCGATTTTGCTATCATCGGTGTTATATTTGCCTACTTCTTTGGTTTTTTCCTCATGCTTCGTTGCTTTAAGATCAATCCATGGTTGAGCATCGTTGGTGGTTTAGCAATTGGATTCTCTACATATTTCTTCCTTATTATCCCAGCAGGGCACATGAGTAAAGCCGCTGCACTAGGTTTTTTAGCTCCTGTGGTAGGTGGTTTTTACGCCATTTTCCGCAAACAATATTGGCTAGGTGCCCCATTAACAATAATTTATGGTATCCTAAGCTTAACTTTACACCCACAAATGACATACTATATATTCATGCTCATTGGGGTAATGGCTTTTGCCGAACTATATATTCACATCTCCGAAAAACGTTGGAAAGACTTAGGTATATCTCTCAGTATATTAGTAGTTTGTTTATTACTTGTCTTCAGTACAAAATTAAGTTGGTTCGAAATGAACCAATCGTATCTCAAAGAGACTATGCGCGGTAGTCATAGCGAATTGACAAGAGAAAATGATGATAAAAGCAAACCTGCAGGTTTAGACATAGATTATGCTACGGCATGGAGCTATGGCGTTGGCGAAACTATGACTCTCCTAATCCCTAACTGGGAAGGTGGTGCGAGTGGCTACAATGTTGGTGCTGAATCGGCTCTTTGCGAAACAATGAAAAAACAGGGTATACCTAAACGCTCAGCCGAACAATTCTGCCGTCAAGTACCTACCTACCATGGCGAAAAAGCCTTCACTAGCGGTCCTGTATATATCGGTGCTATCATCTGTTTCTTGTTCGTATTAGGATTGCTCATCGTGAAAGGTCCTTACAAATGGGCATTGCTCATTGCTACCCTATTCTCTGTCGCACTAGCTTGGGGACGCAACATGATGTGGTTCACCGAATTGTTCTTCAACTACTTCCCAATGTACAGCAAATTCCGTGCTGTCGAAAGTATCTTGGTCGTAGCCGAAATTACTATGCCTCTCTTAGCAGTATTGGCTCTACAACAAATTGTTGATAGAAAAGTTGAATGGAAAAAATTACGCACTAACATATTCATAGCAGGTGGTATCACTGCTGGTCTATCTCTTTTCTTCGCTCTATTTGGAGGAATTGTTGACATCACAAGCAGTTACGACTCACAATGGACATCACAAGTGCCAGCATGGCTCAAAGATGCTATTCTTGACCAACGCACAGCTATGATTAAATCTGACGCATGGCGTTCGTTCTTATTTATTGCACTTGGATTTGCTCTTATTTATTGGTATGCTTGGCAATCACAAAAAGAAGAAAAAACATCTCAAAAATATATTCTCTATGGTGCACTCGCAGTATTAGTCATAGCAGATATGGTGCCTGTCAACAAACGTTTCTTTGGCAACGACCACTTCGTGCGTGCAAAAGAAGCAGACGCATACTTTGCTATTCAACCATACGAGCAAGAAATATTAAAAGACACCGACCCTAACTTCCGCGTGTTAAACCTAGCTACCAATACATTCAACGATTCCCGCACGAGTTATCGTCTTAAATCAATCGGAGGCTACTCAGCAGCGAAACTTCGTCGCTATCAAGACATTATTGATGAGCATATTTCAAAAGAGATGAATCCACTTATGCAAACTATCATGCAAACACAAGGATTTATGTTGCCAGATGCAAACGAAGGTGGCAATTTTGCAGTGCTAAATATGCTCAACATGAAATATGCTGTGGTATCAACACAAGGTTCAGGTGCCGTACCTGTAAAAAATCCATACGCAATGGGCAACTGCTGGTTTGTTGACGACATAATGTTAGTAGATACCCCTGATGAAGAGTGCGACATGATCGACAACATCGACCTACACACACAAGCCGTAGCCGATAAACGTTTTGCAGATGCATTAGATATCACAAAACCTGAGGTAACCACAATGATGTCATTCGATGAAGAGACAATCGAATTAACATCATACGCACCTAATTGCCTCGAATATACAGCACGCAACGAGCGCAACAAAGTGGCAGTATTCTCTGAAATCTACTACCCACACGATTGGCATCTATATATCGTTGACGAACAAGGCAATAATAGCGTAGAAATACCTATAGCTCGCGTCAACTATACCCTACGCGCCGCTGTAATCCCTGCAGGCGAACATAAATTGCGCATGGAATTCAAACCACATGCACTAAAAATTGACTTCTTATGTTTGACAATAATGATTATATCAATTATATTAAGTCTTATTGGTCTGACATATCCCTTGTGGAAAAGCATTTTACATAAAAAATAATCTTTCAATATAAAAAAAGGAACCCAAATTAAGGTTCCTTTTTTTATAACAATGATTCGAATGATTGCCTTACCGCATTTTGAGAATACTTCTCTAAATAAACCTTACGAGAATATTCATTATATCTAGGTCGTGGATTTTGAATAAAATCATTGATTGAATCTATAAATTCTTGAGAGGTATTACACAATCCTCCCACCTTTGAATAGTCAACATCATATCCTTCGAACGCTTCACTTGTACCTAAAATATTTTTACCATACATCAAAGTTTCACAAGTTTTCACCTTCATACCACTACCCGAGAAGATAGGCAAAATCACAATATCCGCCTCTTTCAAATAAGGCAATAAATCAGGAGCATCACTTATCACTTCTATATCTCGCAATTGTTCAGCCTCCTCCTTCAACCTCTTCATACCCTTTCCTACAATCTTCATCTCAATATCAACATGTGGCAAAACATTTTCAACAAACCACAAAATACCTTGATTATTTGGCGCAAAATAACTGCCTAAAAACAGACAAATAGGTTTTTTCGAAGTTAAATCTTGCGTCAGTATTACCTCTGAAAACCTATCAGCTAATGTTATTGGAATTTGCACAAATTTTGAATTCTCGCCATATTTCTCCCATAACACAGATGCATCTCTTTGATTAAGCACTGCGATACTATCCGAAAACTCACATGACCAAAAATCATTTTTATTCACCGAATTAATCACAACTCCCCTAAAAGGCAAATATTTAGGCAATAAAGCATCAAAATAAACAGTCTCCACATTATGAAAATGTGTAATCACCCTACCCTTATATCCACTATTTTTCAAACGTTTAGCTATAACGCCAAACACACTTCTATCGATAAATACCGAATCGTACTGCTTTGCTAACTCAACAATCTCATCAACTCTTTTTGGAGTGAGTCCATAAAAATAATTAAAAGGAAACAGCAATGCACCTCGCAAATACCCAATAACACTCTTTTTTTGATACTCATCATGCACATAATAAGAGTCGACATTACCTTCACCCAACACCTCACAAAGCATCTGATAATTACGCAAACTACACTGTCCGCCACCTTCTAAAATACCTTTCGAACGCTTATACCATATAAAAAGAAGTTTCGACATAACTATTCACTATATAAAATATTCAACATTTGCTGAATTCGATTAACAAAAGTATGATTATTAACCACTATTTGACGTGCACTCTCAGCTTGCTCCGACATATCATGAGACAACGCATAATCTATCAACTCAAATAATTCTTCCTCATTATGATATATCCCAATTTCTCCATTAGGAAATAATTGCTCAATATATGGATTAGCATCACAAATCTGATAAGAACCTGCTCCACATGCTTCAAATAATCGCTGATTCGCACCATGAAAAGTCTGCTTATGATGAATATTAAGAGCTACTTTCGTACGTGCAAATAAATCATTAACCGAAGTAGGATCAATATTATAGTTCAAAAAAACATCTCTATAACCACGAAAAAACCATGCTATAGGATTCTTAAAATATGGTTTATATTCACCATAAAACAACAATTTTTTATCTGGATATTTTTTTGCCAAAGTTTCTAATAGTTCTACTCTTTTAGGACTTGTATATATTGTACCAACAAATAATATATCAACATCCTTTGTAGCCTCTTGCTTGTAATATACATCTGTATCACAGGCTAAAGGCAAAAAATAGGCTTTCTCGCCTTGTTTTTCAAAAAAATCGACATCCGTTTCCTCAAAACAACAGAACAAATCGGCATGCTGTATGTGTGAAATACACATCGCCCTATCGGGACGTTGAACACTATCGTACATCCATACTATCACCTTTGCGCCTCTTTGACGAAAATAATCCAATGTACTGTCTTTCAATATAGTACCATTATAAGTAAAGACAATATCTGGTCTGTATTCATCAAAAACTTTCTCGATATATTGTTTGTACTTTAGGCGACTTTTTTCTCGCAAAGGTTCTTTATTAATTGCTAATTTATGTCTCCAACGTAAAATACCCCTAAATGGATGTATTGGTTCATCATACGTTTCGATTCTAACATCAAAACCTAATGACTGAAATGCTTTACCTACACTATTTTGATATCCAAAAAAAGGAGCAGAAATTATTAAAACTTTAGACATTATCGTTTGAAGCTAATATTATTTGTATTTTAGAATTATCACCATATATACATGGAGAATCATATGGTCTATCGGGAAAAGCTCCATAATTGAGTTTTATATTAAACCCATTTTGATTTATAAAATTCTCAACAGCTTCGGCCAAAGAAATAGGATTACCTGAACAACAATTTATAATTCCGTCCACTTTGTCTTGCAACAAAACAGCAGTTATCTGTCTTACTAATTCATCAACCGAAATAAAATCATATTTATTCTTACCTGTAGTAAAAGGAAATAATTTATCTCCACGAATTTCAGCCTCGACTAATTTTGTAAAAATAGAATGATTCTTCAAATCATCACCATAAATATAAAAACCCCTCAACCACTGCAATTTACAATTATTCTGAGAACAAAACAATAATAAACTTTGACGCAATGCATTTTTAGCAATACCATATAATGAAAGTGGATTACAAGATGTATTTTCATCAATTTTACCCTCATAATACCCTACCTCATGCATAGTACCCATAACCGCCAATTGCTTTAGACCATGATTCACAAGATTGGTTAAAAAAGTATAATGCGACGATAAATCTTGCATCTGTCGAGGTGAATTGTGAACAAATCCATCACGCCAAGCTAAATGCAAACAGGCATCAGGTTTGCCTAATGTAGCAAACATATCATCATGCTCATGACTATGAAAAATATCATATTTGATAATCTGAGCACGCGAATCTATATTATTAGTAACAATATCACAAGCAATCACATCATGCCCCTTCTCTAACAACGAAGTAACAACATGACTGCCGATATAACCATTTGCACCTGTAACTAGTATCTTCATAATTAATATCAATTAACTTTTTCCCAAACTTTTGTCTCAAAATTATATTTTTTTATTACCTTAGCTGGAACTCCAACAGCAATAGAATAATCAGGTATATCATGGGTAACCACCGAATTAGCTCCTATGACACAATGTTTTCCTATGTTCGCCCCTATCACACACACATTTTCGCCCAACCAACTACCTTCACCTATACGCACAGGACTAATTTGTTTAATAGGTTGCAAAATAATTGGTACATTAGGATTATCGTATTGATGCAAATTATCGGTAATATAAACCCTATCCGCCGTCAATACATAATCCTCTAATACAATACTTTTAGTTGCATATATATGATTAAAATGCCCAATAATAGAATTATTTCCTATTTTCAATTTAGCTGAGTCTCCAGTCAAAGGCATTGCTGCAAGCCATGTATATTCCTGAATAATAACATGTTTACCAATTTCTATATTATGTTTTCCTTCTAAAGATAATGGTTTAAGTATTAAACTTTTTCCACCAAAATTTTTAAATTGTAATGGATAAAACAATATAGACTTAATTTTTGCAACTATTTTAACAAATAAATTCATACTCAAATCACTTTATTACATCAAAACGCATACTTTCTACATCCATATGTATTTGACGTCCACTTTCATCTGGAATTTTCATATAATCTCCATAAAGATTACGCAAAAATTCATCTAATTTATTTGGAGCAAAAAACCTATATCCTTCAAAATCAATTTCTTGAAGTGGAAATATATGCTTGAGATTTCTTGTTTTTAACTCATATGACCCATAAGAATGTATAAGCAAACCATTATCTAAAATTTTTGCCCAAATTCGTCCCATTTGCAATAGAATATATGCTATTGGATATAACATATATGCTATTGTCTTTTTAAAAATACATTTCCACTTTGGTTCATTAAGACATGATGCTATATTATGAATTTGCCTAAAAACAGGTCCATAAGTATGATCTACAATATTTTTATACCAAATAGGAGGTGCGGGTTCTGACACTATAATATCCAACCACAAACCTTGCGATTTCTGTTTTTCAAATAACGGATAATTACAATAAGATTGATCATCCTTTATTCTACAAAATGGATCAAAAAAATAAGAATCACTATCTATATCCTCCAATACATATCTTTTCGGTAACTCTTTAATTAAAGCTTTTCGTAATTTAGGATAATCTTTAGATTGAATACAAACATCTAAATCATCATCCCATGGGATGAATCCTTTATGTCTTACTGCACCCAACAAAGTTCCGCCATCCAACCAATAAGATATATTATTGCTTCGACAAACTTTATCAAATTGAATTAAAATATCAAGCATACAAAGTTGAGCCTTCCTAAGCTTAGTATTTTCTCCATTATATCTAGAAAAATCTTCCATATTACCTTTTTAATTACGTAATTTATTAAGTGTTTCATTAATCAAAGTACTTGATGTTCCTTTTGTGTAAGGAAAATAGACAACCTTAGCTCCAACAGCATTAAGGTCTGCTTCTATTTTATTCCATTTATCCGTACCTTTCCAATCATCACCAACAAACATAACATCAAAATGATATTTTTCCCAAGCCTCCATCTTATTCATATTCTCTTGAGTAACTACTTCATCCACATACTTAATTGCTCCTACAATCTCTCTACGTTCTTCAAATGGAATTACAGCCTGTTTATGTTTGTAACTAACTAATTCATCAGTAGATACCCCAACAATTAAATAATCACATTGAGCCTTTGCTTTTCTCAACAAATTAAGATGTCCAATATGGAAAAGATCATAAACACCTGTAGTGTAACCTATTTTCAATGGCTCATGCATATTTAAAAATTGCTCAAGACAATACATCTGCCATTTTTGATTACCAGTGAATTGAGTCATATCCAAATCACGACGAAATTCAGGACGGATAGGACCTCTCCAATCTTTAAAATAAGTATCAACAGGACGTGGCATCGGAACTTTATTTGGCACTGGAATCTCTGGATATTTATTATGCATCAATTCACGAATAAGATATTTAGATTCACTATTACGCACTCGATGTAAATCCAATGGTTCAGACATACGTAACAACGCATATGGGTCAGTATATTGCATATCTGCCGCAGCAAAAGCGTTATAGTATGAACTAGAAGATTCTCGACTAAACACATCATCCATAAACTGAAGAAAATCTATTTTTTCACCTTGACGATAACGTTCATAAAGATAAGACATATCCACAGGTTCTTTCAATACACAAGCAGGATCTAAAAATGTATAACGTTGTTGAAATGCTTCAACAGTCCAATCTTTAGACAACAATTGATCCATTCCGCCAAAAATAAGATCACTGCTTTCACCAACAATCATTCGAGTCACACCATCAGCTTTTGCTTGAATAGCCGCTTGATAAAGTTGTGGTTCAATTGAGTGAACAGGGGCATTTTTTGCGCGCATAACAATTGGAAGGTATTGCGCAACAGTATTCCAATCTATATCTACATAATGAAGATTCAATCCATAATATTGCGCATAGTATTCTGCACGAGCCAACTCATCTTTTTGAAACTCTCCACCCAAAAAACGAAATGTATAAGCATCACAACCTCGCATATACGAAGCCAATATAGCAGAATCCATTCCTCCTGATAAACAAATACCTAATTTTTCGCCTTTAAGATTATCGAAAACTTTTTGAATTGCAATATCAATATCGTGTGCAGTACGAACAAATGTAAATTGAGTTTCATCAGGCAAAGGTATATTCTGATGACGCAATCCAGCATAAAAATCCATCCCATCACGTTCAATATAGCGAAAAGCTAAATATGAACTCATGCAAAAATTTTTATCTACCATTTTATATATCTTCTTTAAATGTTATTTTTTTATTTTGTTCTTCACCTAGGACGATATAGATAGGTTGAGTTGGGATGTAGTTAAACACTACTCCACAATCGTCGGTTACTTGCATATTTTCACTATTAAGGGCGATATCGTAAGCCTTAGTTATTAAAGGGAGACGAAATGCTTGTGGGGTTTGTGCTCGCATAATAGTTGAACGGTTAGGAATACGAGCTACGCATCCGTTTTGCATTTCATAAACTGTATCAGTAGAAGGTATTGCAACAACTACTGCTTCATGCTCCTTGAGGGCTTCGCATACATCACTGATAATACGCTGACTAACAAATGGTCGGGCTGCATCGTGCAACAAAATATTGGCATCGGAAAATTGCTCAGCGTCAAGTTTGTTTTGATATAATCGTATAGCATTAACACTCGACTCCCAACGCTCTTTGCCTCCAGGGATAATATGATGCATTTTGGTCCAACTATTCGCTTGCAACATCTTCTCAGCCTCAGCAATATAGTCGGGATGCATAACGATGCAAACCTCATCAATACACTCAGCCTGCTCAAATGCATCGACCGAATGCTCTAATATAGTCTTTCCATCGGCAAGGGGCAACAACTGTTTCGGCATATTGCCACCCACTCGCGCACCTACGCCACCAGCTAATACAACTGCTATATTCATAGTTTAGTTTAGAGGTTAGAGATATACAAACATTAAATATTAGCAAGTAAATCCTTGATTTTGACAAATACTTTTGTCAATATACTCCAAGAGTATTTCTCTTTTTCGAGAATAAGATATTGAGTATAATCCTCTTGTCGGTTGTTTTC
>JAZRCE010000117.1:0-7687 GCA_045635445.1 Candidatus Aphodosoma sp. | reverse complement strand
TGACGTTGATACAATGGGTGGTCTTGATGCACGTGGTTTGCCACATAGTCAAGCAAGATATTGATTTGATGGTCGTGTGCATCTGCTACCAACTCTTTCAATTCGTCGTTCGAACCGAAACGGCAATCTACTTGCGATGATGAAATTGGCCAATAACCGTGATAACCTGCAAATTTAGTATTTGCCAATGCATTATATCCATAAGGTTCAAATGGGTTTTGGTTTAGTGGCGACAACCACAATGTGTTAGCACCTAATTCATTAAAGTAGTTTTCATCAATCACTTGTTTGATACCTGCCAAGTCACCTCCTTGATAGTCTGCTTTTGGATGAACATCAGGACGATTCATCGGACGGTTATTCTCTTTATTTCCATCGCGGAAACGGTCAACGAGCATAAAGTAAATGATTTGTGCATATTTGTCGCTACGATCAAGTGTTGTTGCTTCTGTCACAATTTTACCATCATAAAGTGGCACGAGGATTTCATTCGAAATTCCATATTCATTCGATGCCCACACTCTGATAACCGATTTTGTCCATTCTGCTGCCTCTGCTGGCACTGCTACTGTGATTTTACCATCTGCAAACTCCACAAATCTCTCGTCAAGTGCCACATTATTCCAGTATGCCCACACGCGTTCTGCTGCCACTGCCGACACTGTAAATTTGCCACAACCCAACTCGTCTGTCAACAATCTAGGGAATTTCGCCTCATTACCATTCACTTGCATGATAGAGTTGAATTTACCGAAACCGTTATCTACTTTATTTGGATTTGTGTCATCATGATTTTGCTCGCCGTCAATCAACAATTGATAGAGATATGTACCCGGACTGAGCAACATTGTCACTTCATACAATCCCTCTTCGTTCAATGTCAAATCTGGTGTCAATGCTGGCACCCAGTTATTCATCTGACCTGCAATCTGAATACGACCAATCTCGCGTCCATTAGGATTATATGTGAAAGTATAATTCAACTTATCGCTTTTGCGCACTGGCACCGAGTATGCCAATCCATCCACCCAAAGGTTAATATACGACATAGGATGCATCTCTTCTCCACAATAAAAGTCGAGCGTAAGTTTATCCTCGCTCAACGCCACCGCAAGAGCAGGATTTTCCGACGTAACCGAATCCACACGCGATGGGTCAACCACAAAGTCACGTGTCAACACTTTTGTAGGACCTACATTCACCAACGTAAGCGAGTTAGCACCTACACACACCGATTTGTCAGGTTGATAACCAACCTCTGGTGCTTTACAACAAGCCACTAACGTAACTGCTGCAATCAACGAAAGAAAGAATTTTTTCATACTTATATATTTTTTATTTAATAATTTATCCAACATCAACCATCGGCAATCATCTGCCGACAATTAACTCGCAAAGATACAAAAAAAATCTTACATACACAACCCCTCTAAAATACAATCCTCCACCTAAAACAAATCGGCAAGACTCATAAAAGCCTCACCGATTTTATATTCCTTGTTCCCTACTTCCTGCTCCTTATTACATACTCACTGGCAAACAGGACGGACAGAGTGTCCGCCGTGGCGACCGCTGCCGTCCCAGCCCACGGTGCCCGAATTGAAGTACACGAGGTAGGCGCGGTACGGACCGTCGGTGTCGAGCGAACTAGACCAATAGTTGCCATACGACCTAGCATCGAGGAGCGTGCCTCCGTCCACGTAACCCGCAGCGGGCAAGAAGATTGAGTTACCATTTGGTCCTGTTACTTTATATCCATTCACACCATTTTGTGTGGTCCAATTCCATGTACAGTTATTACGCAATTCATCTTGCTCTGCTTTAGTTGGCATACGCCATGCTCCGCCCCAATTCACAGTTGCTGCATCGTCTTCTGGGTCAAGTACAGTTTTTGTATCTGTGAAGCCATCTTTGCCGTAATAGCTATTACTGCAATATTTTGTTAATTGGTCATTGTCTGTACCATATTTATATGTACTCCAATCGTAATACTCTTTTGGCTCAACCTCACCCCACGCGAAATAATCACCATACTCTTCAGGCGCTGTTGCACCCACATTGCATGTTGCCCATTTCAAACCTGATGGCAAGCCAAGGTCGACATATTCATGACGATTGATTGGTTCATTAGGCTCATTTGGTTCATTAGGTTCATTAGGTTCATTAGGCAATATTACACCACCAGAAGTGCGAGGAATAAGGATGCGAAGAGTGTCAACATCAGCCATTCCACCATAGGTAAGACTATCGATACGGTCAATTTCGGTGCCATAAATCATGCGACCATTCATCCACACCCATTGTACGTTTTGCGCCATTGTCAACAACGAAATTGACACCATAGCAAGCATTAAAAATATCTTTTTCATAACTATATCTGATTTAACACGTTAAACATTATTTATTGCGCACTGGACGAATAGTAAGACCACCAGAACGATAATCGCCACGCCATACTTTTGTTCCACTGCTCACATCAGCAGCTATGCAGTAAGCATTATATGGTTTCATTCTATAATTAGGAATATCACTAAGGAAACATTGACGGCTCGACCAATAGAAGCAAGTTATATCTTTGTTGAGATGAGTAGTTTGAGTAATTTGACCTGCAGCAGGCAAAAAGATTGAATTGCCATTAGTTGCTGTGATTTTGATACCTACTACTCCATTTTGAATTGTGCCTTCCCATGTACAGTTCTCCATCAACTCATCCCATTCGGCATGAGTTGGGATGCGCCACAAATTATTGGAACTTGTAGCAGCTGCATCATCATCAAGTTCAAGCACTACTTTATTATCAACCAATCCATCTTTACCAAAAGTAGAATCAGTGCAATATTTTGTTATCTCTTTATAATTGCTACCTTCGCAATATTTATATGTTTCCCAAGAATAATCTTCTTTTGGCTCAATTTCGCCCCAAGCATAAAAGTTGCCATAACCCTCTGGTGTTGTTGCACCTACGTTGCATGTAGCCCAAAGCGTACCTGATGGCAATGCAAGGTCGACATATTCATACTCAACTACTGGACGTTCAGGTTCGGGAGTTGTAGGTTCTTCTTTTGTACGATCATTTGGACATACGGCACGAACAGGATAACCAAAATAACGACCTGTTTGGGCCCACTTAAGACCATTAGAAGCAAATCCCATGTAAAGGGCAAAAGAAGAATTATCTGTATCATAAATAGCATAATTCACTGTATCGCGAACATCAAGTGAACTTGACCAGCAATACATATTAGTTCCCATGGTTGTATGCGTTCCTACATACATATAACCCGCCGCAGGAATGAAAATTGTTTTATCTTCGTAACCTTCTATTTTAGAACGGAACAAACAACCTTTTACGCCATTTATCTCAGTCCATGCCATATAACAATTTTCGATAAGTTCGCGTTGCTCTTCAAATGTTGGCATGCGCCATGTGCCACCCCAATTGACAGATGCAGCATCATCCATTGCTTCAAGAATAAGTTTACCATCAACAAAACCTGCCAAACCAAAATCAGTATCAGTACAATATTTGAAATATGACTTATTAGTACCTTCACAATATTTGTATGTCGTTACATCATACACTTCTTTTGGTTGAGTTTCTCCCCACGCATAGAAATTACCATAACCTTCTGGTGTTGTTGCACCTACATTGTATGTTGCCCAATTGACTGAAAGACCAAGGTCAACATATTCATAACCATTTTCAGTACCATTGTCATCTGGTTTTTCGGTTGATACAGAATCGCAATTGCTAATATAAATTGTGTCGTGCACAAACACAGTATCAATAAGGAACACTGTGCGAGGAAGAAGAATATCGAGAGTGTCAACTTCAGTCACTTCGGTAAAGGTGAGGCTATCTATTTTATCGACCGACGCACCATACATCAATCGTCCATTATACCACACCAACTGATTGGTTTGAGCCATTGTCAACAAACTGAATGTTGCCATGGCAAGTATTAGGAATAATTTTTTCATAATGCTTTATGTTTTAGTTATTTAAATAATTACTTTTTAATCACATTAAAGGCTTGAGAGCCCGACACAAGAATGTAGGTGCCAGCTGAATAAACCGACATATTGATAGTTGCACGACCTTCGACTACTGCAACAGTTTGCACCAAGCGACCTTCGAATGAGTAAATACGAATGACATTACCTTCGGCATTTTTGACATTCAAGATATCAGCTGTAGGGTTAGGATATGCCACTACTTGCATAGTTTGAGGGGCTGATTCTACTCCTGTACCATCGCCGGGATTGATATCATCTCCGTAACGCAAATGTTGTACTTGATTAAATGATGCGCGATAAATAATGTTATCCGCACTATCATAAACAATTAAGGATTCGTCGCTATAGACCACTTTGCCAATGCGACTAAGAACTGAATATACTTCATTGCCTGATATAGGACGTATAGTCAACGATGTTTCAGCATAAGAGGAACTTAGACCTAAGGCTACGAATAGAATCATTAGTAATGTTCGTTTCATTTATAACCTCCTTTTTTTACTTATTAATATCAAAATAAAGAAAACAGAGTTGACCGATAATGTCATCAATCAACTCTGCAAAGGTACAAATTATTTGTTAATAAACATAATGATTTGTTATTTTATTTCAAGAATAGTCACTGTGCGACCAGCGAATTTGTGTTTATCTTTCAATTTTATGTTTTTGTCTGAGGTTACATCGTATGCTTTGTGTCCTCGGATGTTCATTTCATCAAAGCGAGATAGGTCTAATTCGCGGGCAGTTTTGTTGCTATTAACTACGACCATAACCTTTTGATTG
This sequence comes from Candidatus Aphodosoma sp., assembly GCA_045635445.1. Classification (GTDB taxonomy): domain Bacteria; phylum Bacteroidota; class Bacteroidia; order Bacteroidales; family Paludibacteraceae; genus Aphodosoma. The sequence goes on along the minus strand of JAZRCE010000117.1, from coordinate 2,887 downwards.
TCGGTATAGCGGAAGAAACAATATATGCCATCGTCGGGCAAGAAATGGGTCATCTTGCCATAACACAATGCCTCTGATGTTTTGCGGAATTGGAGCACAGCACGTAAATAGTTGTACACCTCTTTTTGCTCTTTAGTGCGTTGTTTTGGGTCAAAGGCATTCTTCTCGTGATGAGCCCAACCACCTGGGAAACAGTGGCGTGCATCTTCATACGAACCACCTTTGCCATCAATCAATATCTCGTCGCCATAGTAATATTGCGGATAGCCACGAACAGTTGCTAACATTGCCATACCCATCTTTATCAACTTAATATCACCCTTCACTGCATTAGAATATCGCGCCATGTCGTGATTGTCAAGCATATTCATAATAAGTTGTGGATTTGGCAACGCAAAGTCTTGTGCAAAGTGATTGTAAAATCGTATCATTCCCTTATCCCACGCTTCGCCTTCTACGAATGCCATCTCCAACCAATCTTTGAGTATAAAGTCCATAATCGATGGCAATTGCGAATCAAAACCATCACGATTGTTATTGCCTGTTTGGAAATATGCCATCTCTGGTATCGACTTCACCCAACATTCGCCCACAAGGTTCATTTTTGGATACTCTCTGCGAATACCTGCCATCAATTGCGATGCAAGATTCAAATCGTTATATGGATAGGTATCAACACGGAAACCGTCCAACCCAGTCAACTCTGCCCAATAGATATACGACTGAAGTACATAATCAAACAAGAGTCGATTATTGTAATTCAAGTCTGCCATATTCACATCGAACCATCCTTGTTGCAACTGCTTTTTATCAGCTTGCGACACGTGAGGGTCTGTAGCACACACAATCTTATAGTTGGTGCGAGTGAACTCTGGCCATTGGTTATACCACGATGAATCGGGCAAATCGTTATGCCACCAATGGCGTGGATTCACGTGGTTTGGCACTATGTCCATAATGTATTTCAATCCATGACGATGACACTCTTCCACCAATCTCACAAAATCATCATTCGTTCCCAAACGTGGGTCCACTTTATAGAAGTTAGTTGTCGCATAGTGGTGATATGAATACAAAGTGTCGTTATCCTCCAACAACGGCGTAGTCCACAATGCTGTCATTCCGAGGTCGGCAATATAATCCAAGTGCTGAATTATACCCTCAATATCACCGCCTTGACGTTGATGCAGGTTTGTATTATCCACCTTTTGGATATATCCCTCCACGTTATCATTCTCAGGGTTACCATTCGCAAAACGGTCTGGCATCAACAAATACACTGCATCTTGCGAACCAAAACTCTCGCGCTCTGCCGAACCCTCACGACGCTCTTTCAACTCATATTTCACTGTTGCTGTCTTCAATGGTCCTCGCAAAACTATATCATATACCCCTGCCGGAACATCTTTTGTATCGAGATAAACAAACAAATAGTTAGGATTTTCTGTGCGCTCTACTCGCGATATTTTCAACACATCGCTCAACACTCCCACCTGACATCTACCCACGCCAGCTCCATAAAACATCAATTGCAATTCAGGATTATTCATCCCAGCCCACCACGACGCAGGCTCTACTCTCTCATACACTTTCATTTTTTCTAATTTTCCATTACGCACTGGCAATGTTGCCATTACATCAATGCACAATACGCAATGCACAATGCACAATATTAAGAGAAATGTTTTTTTCATTTTTATATAAATAAGACAAAAGAACATAATAACAGAAATTATGTCTTTTTGTTATTATGTCTTTTTAATTTAATTTTTTTCTTTGATAAACATCACTGTCACTGCACCTATCAACAAAAAAGCGCCCGACAACACCATCATCCAAATTGCCTCAAGTCCAAACACGTGTTTCAACACCAAACCACTGAACAACGCATTGATAATTTGTGGTATTGTAATAAAGAAGTTGAATATACCCATATAAACGCCTGTTTTGCCTGCTGGCAATGCTGGTGCCAATATCGCGTATGGCATAGCGAGAATCGATGCCCATGCAATACCAATACCTATCATTGGCAATATCAACATCTGGTCGTTAGTGATAAAATACATCGAAATCAAACTCAAACCACCAATCACCAAAGCAATTGCGTGTGTTGTTTTACGGCCTAATTTCTTCGAAATCGGTATCAAACACAATGCAAACAACATTGCCACAAAGTTATACACACCGAATATCACACCCACCCAGTCGCCTGCTTGATGATAAAGAGGCGATGTAGCATCTGCTGTACCATATATATGTTGTGCCACGGCTGGCGTAGTATATACCCACATACCGAACAATGCAATCCACGAAAAGAACTGAACCACACCGAGTTGCAACATTGTTTTTGGCATATTCACAAAGTCGCGGAACATATCTATGAATTTAGCTTTCTCCTCTACCTCTTCTTTCGAAGCAAACTCTGCCAACTCTTTTGGCGAATATTCTTTTGTATGTGTCACTGTCCACAATATTGTGATAATCAACACCGCAGCTCCTACATAGAACGAGTACACCAAATTCAATGGCACTCCCGAAGCCGATGTTGCATCACCCAAACCAAACCAATTCAACATCACGTATGGCAACCACGAACCTATCACGGCACCCACACCAATCAAGAATGTTTGCACCGAGAATCCTACTGTCGATTGCTCATCTGGCAACATATCTGCCACCAACGCACGGAATGGCTCCATCGTCACGTTGATACTTGCGTCCATCACCATCAAAAAGCCTGCGCCGATAAACACAGCAGGCAAAAATGCCGAAAACACACCTGCATTTGGCATCAAAATAAGCGCAATAGCTGTCAAAATTGCACCCACCAAGAAGTAAGGACGACGACGCCCCAAACGACACCATGTTTGGTCGCTATAATGACCGA
>JAZRCE010000116.1:0-25721 GCA_045635445.1 Candidatus Aphodosoma sp. | reverse complement strand
GCATTTATATACATTATTATATAATTATAAATAATTAATTATAAATATATTATAATCTATTAATAAGTTATAAATAATGTAATTTGGCGGACTTCTTCGGAGAAGGTTGCTTGAAGGTTGCTAGAGAATAAGAAAAATATAAGGCGTGAGATTTGTGAGATTTGTGAGATTTGTGAGACAGTGTGGAACAATCTGCAAAATTTATTCGTGAAACAATTCACTTCTAAATTAACGTGAGTTCGATATAATTTTATTTCTCACAGAATGCACGGAACACACGGAAATTTTGTTTATCTTTTGTTTATTTCCCACAGATAACACAGATTTTATTAATTTTTGCCATCCGGATTTAATAATTCTTCACTACACTCAAGATTTTGTTTTGCTTAGGTTATAAAACCTTACTTATAACAAAATTCGCTCTTTGACTACGTCAAAATCGCTCTACGGATGACACAGATGCCATGCGGCGTTTTATATCGAACTGACGTTAAATTAATAAACATATTAAAAAAAAACTCAACCACCCTACCCCCTCAAAACAAAAACTCCATCCTACATATGTAGAATGGAGGGTTTGTTGTTGTATGTAATATTTAACGACTAGTTGGGAGTTCATGCAGTTCGGCGATGTTGAGCATTCGAAACAAAACGCCATCAATCTCAGAATTCCATGAATGATGGAAATGACCATAATACCAATATCTCAGAGGATGGTCATCACGACGAAGATGCGAATATAGTTCGTCTAACTGCTTGCGTTCATTGTCGCAATCCACCTCTAAATCGGGGTCGACCTCCATCCACTCCTCTAAACCTTTTTTGGTTATAAATTCGCAAAACGAAGGAGCCGTATGAGTAACAACTGCATCAATCTTAATCCCGCTATCTGTGATAGATTGCACCTTCTGTGCATCATAGCGCACAACTTCATCAGGCCAATAACATATTTCATCGGGATCATTCTCCATATCCTCAAATCGAGAGGTTCGGTCGATACTAATGGCTCCACCAACACACAAAATATTATGCCCACATGCCTCTATAACCGAATAGTCGGGAATAGTACAAAATCGACGGTGCGACATCTTTTTTTCCGAAAAATACGATGGATCATCGTGATTGCCTCGCACCATTGCTATCCAACAATTGTGCTTTATCAAATGTTTCTCTATACACTGAAAGATTTCTTTATAATACAATTCGTTTTTGAAACCAAATCCACAATCGCCAGCAACAATAACCAATGTATTGTGCATATCATGAGAAACACACATGTCATAAACAAGCTGCAAAAAACCACCATGTATATCGCCACAAACAACTACCGACTTGGCACGTGGATATGAAAAAATAGTAGACGTCATTCTAAAAAACTGTATTTAATAAATTTATACTAACTCAATATCTCACAACAACTTTTTCACCAATCCGAACACTTTATACGGCATATACCTAAACGGCAAGTCAATCCAAGTGCCTGTGCAGATGATACTGCGCGTGTGGCTGAATGCCTCAAAGCTCTCGCGGCCGTGATAGCGACCCATACCCGAATTGCCTACGCCACCAAATGGTGCATGCTCGTTGGCTATGTGCATGATGACGTCGTTAATGCATCCGCCACCCGACGAAGTGCGACGAATGACCTCCCAACCATCGCTCTCACGTCCAAAATAATACAATGCCAATGGCTTCTCGCGCGAAGTGACAAATTCTACCACCGAATCCACAAATTCACCATCAATAGTTATCATTGGGAACACTGGTCCGAATATCTCCTCTGTCATCACTGCCGAATCGAGCGGCGGATTGTCCAACAATGTAGGCTCAATATACCTCTCCGATGCATCGCGATTGCCTCCATATAGCACCTTTGCTTCGTCGATATAGCTCGCCACTCGCTCAAATGCCTTATCATTCACCATGCGCACATAGTGCTTATCCGCTTTCAAATCATCGCCGTGCAACTCCTTCATTGCTTCGGCAAAGGCGCGCACAAACTCATCCTTCACATCTTTGTGTATCAATATATAGTCAGGCGCAATACAGGTCTGACCACTATTGAGGGTCTTACCCCATGCTATACGGCGCGCTGCTACTTTTATGTCGGCACTCTTATCTACTATGCACGGACTCTTACCTCCCAACTCCAACACTACGGGCGTGAGGTTGCGCGCTGCGGCTGCCATCACGGTTTTGCCAAGCGACGGACTGCCCGTGAAGAAGATTATATCCCAACGCTCATTGAGCAGTGCAGTGTTCACATCGCGATTGCCTTGCACAAGGGCGATATACTCTTCCGAGAAGGTTTCGGCTATCATCTCGGCTATGACGCTTGACACGGTTGGCACATAAGGCGAGGGCTTGAGCATGGCAGTGCATCCCGACGAGATGGCGCCCACCAATGGGTTGAGTAGCAGCTGCACAGGATAGTTCCATGGCGCTATAATCAATGCATTGCCAAGTGGTTCTTTTACCACATAGCTCTGCGAAGGGAATAGTTTGATAGGCGTGACTACTCTTCGCTTACGACTCCACGAAGAGAGTTTACGCAAGTGGGTTTTTATCTCGGCTTTGACGATGCTCAATTCGGTGAGATATGCCTCTTCGTACGACTTATGAAGGTCGGTCCACAAGGCGTCGGCAAGGCGACCCTCCCACTGCTCGAAAGCAGCAAGAAAGCGACGAAGCATCTGCTTGCGAAAACGTATGTCGAGCGTAGCACCCGAACGGAAATAGGCACGCTGAGCCTCTACTATTTTTGTTATATTTTTCATATTAATTTATTGTCAACGGTCAACAGCCAACGGTCAACAGTCGACCATCCGGATTTGATTTTTTTTTTAGACAGGAAGACATGTTTTTATCTTCTCTCACGAAGAATAATTTATCTCACACGGAACCAACGGTCTTTGGGCCTCTGGCGATAAAACTATGCAAAGCGAAGCAAAAATCACGAAGTAATTTTGGTCACAAAAGTAACAAATTAATTTTTGCGACCGCGAAAATCATCCATAGTGTGATATACGCCCACAAATTCACCAAAGAACCAATCGAAGAAACGCATAGGCAACAATCCTTGCCAGAAACGGATGAAACGGAAGCTGAATGGTAGGCCGAGGAACACTTTGTTCTTTTCAATAGCATTCAACACTTTGCGTGCTACATACTCGGGGTTGAGGATTGGGATAAAGCGCGATTTCACACCGTCGAACATACCCGTGCTGATGTAGTATGGCGCTACGGTAGTCACTCGCACACCACTTTTAACCATCTGCATCTCGATGCGCAACGACTCCGACCACCCTATCGCAGCCCATTTGCTGGCGCCATATACGGTCATCTTGGGATTGCCGAGCATACCACCTGCCGAGGCTATCGTACAGATATGCCCTTTGTGGCGTTTCAACATATCGGGCAATATGGCGCGTGTGACAAACATTGGCGCTATGGTGTTGATGTTGATTGTGCGAACTATCTCCTCCTCGCTCTGATGCTCGAAAGTTTTGTTGCTTGTCACCACGCCAGCATTGTTGATTACTATGTCAACCCCACCACAATCTTCACACACTTTGCGATATGTCTCTTTGATCCACGCACTGTCGGCCACATCGACCATATATCCACGCACGTGGCCCAACTGACTAAATTCGTTACAAGTTTTTTCAATGTTTTCTTGGTTTATGTCCCAAATAATTACGCAGGCAGCACCTCTCTCGAGGGCCATACGCCCCATCAATTTGCCTATCCCCGAAGCCCCTCCAGTGATAAGCACATTCTTATTTTCTAATTTCATAAAAGTGTTTTATATATTGTCAAAAGTCGACAGACAACAGACCATAAATGACTGTAGACCGTTGACCGTAGAGACGACTGAAAGGAGTAACTCATGTTCTCTTGTCTTCATCTCTTTTTAAGATCAAAAATAGGTTGCAAATTTATACAAAAAATCCAAAAGTTTTAACTTTTTTCGAAAAAACATATCACTTTCACCCCCCTTTCTCTTTGATATTCAAAGAAAAATAACTACCTTTGCAAGTTAAAAACACATGCACATTTTTTAAAAAACTGAGCAATTTACACCAAAAACCACACCGAAAAAATCCATTTTTTTCGCGTTTTCGACAAAAAGTTGTGTTTTTTTGCTCAAAACAACCCTAAACTGTGCAACTTTTAAGATTTAACATAAGTACAGATTTTTCGTTGTTCGCTCACAACATATCGTACACTTTTCGAGATTAAGAATGGACAATTTATTTTTTTAAGTACATACCCTAAATCATAAAATACCAACCAATCAATTCCAAAACTTGTACTTAAAAAAGAGATTATCCCCACAAACAACAGAAATAGAGCCCACAAATTGTAAGCCTATAAATAAATTCTGTACTTCTGTTAAGAACCAAAAACAACAAACTATGAAACTCCTCGTATCTGCTCTTACTAAATACATCGCTGGCATGGTGATGTTTGGCGCACTGATTTTCATCCCTGCTGGCACACTATGTTGGCATCACGCATGGCTCTTGATGGGCATACTATTCATACCTATGCTCGTAATGGGCATTGTGATGTTCTGCACCTCGCCCGACCTGCTCACCAAACGTATTAAAAACAAAGAAGACCGCACGACTCAGAAGGGCGTAGTGGCGCTGTCGGGCCTACTCTTCATCTTTTCATTCATCGTGGCAGGACTCAACTACCGCTACCATTGGCACACTCTACCCACCATCCTACCCTACATTGCATCTATCATATTTCTAATTGGTTACGCTATATATGCAGAGGTGATGCGCGAGAATGCATGGCTCTCTCGTACTATCGAGGTGCAAGATGGCCAGTCGGTTGTATCGACCGGACTCTACGGCATAGTGCGCCACCCGATGTACACCGCTACCATATTGATGTATCTCGCTATGCCGCTTGTGCTTGACTCGCTCGTTGCTTTCGGCATCATGCTGCTCTACATACCCATCATCATACGCCGCATCAACGACGAAGAACAACTCCTCAATGCCGAACTGAAAGGCTACACCGAATATTGCACACAAGTGCGCTGGCGATTGATACCATACATTTATTAGATTACAGAGTACAGAGTACAGATAACAGATTACAGATAACAGATTACAGATGACAAATAAAATTTAGTGCCGAATGGCAATGACAAAAGTAACATAAATATGACCACACAAGAATATATAAAACAACACCGTAACGATGACGTATATCGTCTCGCCTTGGCAAAAACGCCCGAAGGCGTAGACCTACAATATGCTCTACAACAAATATCTGCATACCAAATACTGACAAAAAAAGTGCCTTCGTGGGCCGAGTGCGACGAACTGATATTCCCTCGCCAACTATCGCTCGAGCAGTCGTCGAGCGAACTCACTGCGCGCTATAAAGCCGAACTTATCAAAGAATTTATGGGCAACCAACCCTTCACTCATATCGACCTCACTGGCGGTATGGGTATCGACTGCTATTTCATTGCGCAAAACGCAAGCGCAAGCCACTATGTGGAACAAAATGGCGACCTCTGCCAGATAGCTCAGCACAACTTCGCGCACCTCAACCCTAACATCACGGTGCACAACACCACAGCGGAGGAATTCTTAAATCAGAGTACAGATAACAGAGTACAGAGTACAGATAAATCTATCGCAGAAGACTCAAAAAATGCCAAATCTCAACTTTCTACTCTAAACTCTAAACTCTCAACTCTAATCTATCTTGATCCTGCTCGTCGTGGCGACCACGGACAAAAACTTGTATCAATCGCTGACTGCCAACCAAATGTGATAGAACTATTGCCCCAGATGTTTGCATTCACCGACAAGGTGGTGGTGAAACTATCGCCTATGCTCGACATTACGCGCGCTATAAACGAATTAGAGCACATAGAGCACCTCTACGTGATCTCGGTAGCCAACGAGTGTAAAGAGTTGCTTCTACTCATAAATCGCGAATATGAAGGCGAGACAGAGATACACGCCGTAAATTTGAAGTCAACAATCGATTTTAGCGACAAGGAGAGACAGAGTGTTAATTTTATCGCCAAAGGCTCAAAGACCTTCGATTCTCAATTTTCAAATTTCAATTCTCAATTAAATGACTTTTCTGGCACGTTGAGCCATGAGGCGGGGCTTTCGCTTTCGTATGCATGTGAGGTGGGCGAATATCTATACGAGCCGTACGCGGCACATCTGAAGAGCGGATTGTACAAAACTATAGCCGAGCAATTCGGTGTAGAAAAATTGCATCAGCACTCGCATCTATACACTTCAGAGAAAGAGAACAGCGAATTTCCTGGACGTATGTTTCGCGTAAAAGAGGTGATGCCATTCAACAAAAAGATGATGAAAGCGCTTTGCAAAGAGTATCCGAAGGCGAACCTTACGACGAGAAATTTTCCGCTCACAGTGAGTCAGCTGCGCACGCAATACAAAATAAAAGAGGGAGGCGACACATACCTGTTTGCCACTACGCTCTACGACGATTCGTTGGTGATTGTTGTATGTGAGAAATGTGATAAATAGTCAACAGTCGACAGTCGACAGGCAATAGAAATAAAAAAATACCATTTCGCTATCGTGTGAAGTGGCATTTTTTTTATTGGATTGGGTAGAAAAAAAGTGACTAGTAGCACAACTGCTACTAGTCACCATAACGGAGATGATTATTATAAAAATTATTCTACAATAACTTTTCCTTTGTAGACATTACCATTGCCTGCGGTAATGCGAACCATGTATACGCCTTGTTGTGTCAATCCTTTGATTTCGATTGGATAGATGGCTGGTTTGTCGGCATATACTCGTTGACCTATGGCGTTGAATACTTCAACTACTAGACCATTCATTTCGTCGGCTGTGAACTCAGCATTAACGAACAATGTTTGTGTTGCGTTGACTGGGTTTGGAGCAAGAACGATTTCGCGTGACATGAGGTTGTCGACTGCGACACCAGTGCTACCTACAGTGAGGATGAGCGTAACAGTTGAGTCGCAACCATCGACTGATGTCAATGGCAATGTGTAGGTACCTGCAACTGAGAGACCAACGAAGCCATTTTCGTTGTAAGTTTCGCCCTCTTCGATGTGCGCTTTGATTGTCTGACGGAGGTCAGGCAAGAGTGTTGTGTGAAGAGTAACGATTGAGTCGCAACCTGCTGGTGTCACAAATGTTTCGACGAATGTACCTGATTCGGTAATTGTAAGACCGCCAAATTGGTATGAACCATTGTTACAGATATTGACATACACCTCATTGGTGATTGCTTGTTTGACATAAAGCGCAAGTATACAGATAGAGTCGCAACCTGTAGCTTTAGAAACCAATGTATCGGCATATGTACCTGTGCGGTTGTACTCTACTCCATTCCAAATGTAAGATGATCCGTAGCAGATTGTATCCAAAACAACTGTTTCTTTTAGAGGCACAACATTGAGATTCAATACATGAATAGAGTCGCAACCATTAGAATCTACATATTTTTGTTTGTAGACACCTGATTTGGTGAACGTAGTGCCTTTCCAAGTATACACATCACCTTCGCATATTGACACGTCAGTTGTAATAAGATAATTTGGAGTAACGTTCAAGCTGAGTTCGTGGAGAACATCGCCTTCGTCGTTAGCAACCATCGTTGTAAAGACGTTGTTTTCGGCGGTGATGTTTTCGTACTCAATATTGAAGTTTTCGTCGCGATAGTCGGTCATTGCACACCATGCTATGTTCTGTTTTTCGATTTCGTAAGTATTTACGCGAACGTTGTCGAGGTGAACTGTTGTACTAGCATTTTTAGCTGTTGACTCTGCGCAGAACGCAACTTTGATAACTTGACCTGCATATTTGCTCAAATCGATTGAGAATTGTTGACCTGTATGAGGCACTGCATGCAATGTTGCTGCATCGTAGATAGTGATGTTTTGTGAACGCCAAATATTACCACCATTTTCGGCAATAACAACTGCTAAGCGGTCGTCGGTATCCCATGCGTCTTCGTACGTGATAGGAAGATTTGAATCTTGATCGGTAACCGAAAGGTCGAATGTCAATACGTAATTGTCGCTACCAGACAAATCGATTGTTGGAGAGAACAACCAATATTTTGAAACAGCATACAAGTTGACTGCGATGTGACGATCAGAGAACTTGCCATTATCGAACATTGCCTCTGAAGATGCCCAACCAGATTTGATTGTTCCTTCGTAATATGAGAAGTTGTGATTTGAATTCATATAATCAGCGATTGTTGGTGCTGATGCACGTTTCCAATCGTCAGGACAATAACTCATATTTTCGAACTCTTCTTTATAACATACGTCGTAGGCTGTTGTAACCTCGGCAATTGCTGAGTAAGAAGATTCTTCGGCTGCTGAACAGAAGCTCTTAGCACGGATGTAATAGTGTGTATTGGCTTCTAATCCTTGCAAACGCATAGGGAATGTATTCACTGTATCACACTTAACAAGTGTAGTGAAATCGGCAACTTTAGAAACTTCGACTACATGGTGATTAGCTTCAACTGAGCTAGCATTTACGATAGTCGATGTTGATGTAACACTAGAGCAAACGATGTTGGTTGGAGCTACACATTTAACCTCTGTAACCTCGATATCGTCGATATACATGTTGTTGGATGTATAGCCGTAGCCTTCGTTAAGGAATACGATATATTTGCCTTTAGCTCCTGCCAATGGCATTATACATTGCATCCAGAAATCGTTGCCATTGACGTCGTCGGTAATCAAATCGGTTGACTTGAGCGAACCTGCAGGATGATTGTACTCGAACTTTTTCAATTCGACAAATGTTGAGAAGTCTTCAGGATCGGTCATTGTACCAACTGTGATGCGACGTGCGTAAGTTGTACCGTTGTAAGTAACTGTCAATTTCTTTGTCGACTTGTTGTGTGCGATTGGACGCATCCAGAATGTCAACTGCAAATCTTCGAGATTGCCTTCAACCAATGGCATTACGAAATAACCACCTGCATTTTTAAGTTGATTGTAGTAGAGACGCACTGCATAATCGCCCGAACGTGATGTTTGAGAAGTGGAACTATTCTTAAGCACATAAGGGATATAAGTAGCATTGGTGTTGATGAAATCCAATGTTTCGTGATTGTGAATGAAACAGTCGGCACGATAGTATGATGAGTTGTTAGCTGTTCCTGTTTCGTATTTAGGCAATGTCAATACATCTGCGTCGTCGAAGCTATAGATGCTATCGATTGGTTGTGGTGAACATGGTGTTGTGAATGTCACTGGACCATGCCAGATACTACTATTGTCTTTGTCGCATTGTGCTTTGACATAAGTGTAGTAGGTAGTCGAACCTACAAGACCTGTAGCAGCAGCAAATGTTGTGTCGACTGTAGCTGTGTAACCAATTTGATCTTGTGTTGCTACGCTAGGATCTACGTTTTCGCTCAAGAACATTACTACGTAAGATGCTTTTTGATCTACGATTGGTTGCCATGTTGCTTCAGCTTGGTCGTAAGCTATTGCTTCGGCTGCCAATTTATATGGTTGGCAACATGCTTCGCGTACGATAGATACATTGTCGACAACTGCACCACGAACTGTGTAGCTGACACCAGCTGCATCATTCTGCCAGTAGAACAAGAGGTCGTATGCACCTTCGTTTTCAGGAGTGATAACTACGTAATTAGTTTGTGACATCCATTGTTGATCTAGTGCCAATGTTGAATCGACACCATTGTTGCGTGAATCTGTAGTTGAATATTGTTTACTCAAATCGAACCAATCGTCAGCTTGACCTCCAGGATTAGTTGACATAGCATATGATGCTGCTCCGTTGATATCGTTGATAACAGTAGAACCTGCTGCATAGAGATATTTAGATGGAGCCAAACATACGCGGAAGTAGTCTTTAGTTGATTCGCCAACACATGTCCAATCGTAAGAGATTGAATATACACCAGGTGTCAAATATACTGTGCGATATGCCCATGAATTTGATACTACTGGTTGGTAGTTGGCTGTTGCACCATTGTCGTGTGAGATGTAGAGTACGTTGCCACGTGTAGTTGCATTGTCGGTTGCAGCTTTAGCATTGTCGACACCAATATACCATTGGTTGGTTTCGCCTGCTTGTGCAAAATTCCATTTTGCATTGTCGGCTACATCGTCGAATGTAATCATATGTGGGAACTCAGAAATCATAACGTTTCTAGTCATATATGTGCCTACTTCGGCCCACTCTGATTTGTCGTTTTCGCCACAAATTGTACGTACTCGTAGTTCGTATTCAGTGTTAGCTTCAAGATTGCTGATTGTAACTGTAGTTGTATTATCAAATACTGAAATACCATTTGTTTCGAAATCTTGACCTTTCTTGACTGCACAAAGCTCGTATGATAGTGCACCTTCGTGTGTGAACGAAACTGTGAATGACTTATCAGTACGAGATGTTAACAAGAAGTTTTCAGGTGTAAAGCATGAAGGTTCTAATTCAATTGATATATCGTCGATATACATGCTACGGTTGGCTTTATTGATTGCATAAGTTGTCATGAATGCAATATGCTTAGCTGTGCCTTTATAGCTGCTCAACGAAACTTGTTGTTTTTCCCAAGCGAGTGTTGCCATTTTGAGAATGATAGTATCGATTGGTTCGAATGTTTCGCTGATACTATCAAGATTAGAAACGGCACCTACGATAACACATACGTTAGCATTTTTAGTACTTGGTTGAGCGTAGAATGTTGTCATACATTTTGACAACGACTCAACTTCAACTGGAGCTGACACTAAATATGAAGAATATGAGCTTGTTGCATAAAGTTGTACACCTTTTGTTCCTGAATAAGCTGTTTTGTGAACAGTTGGATAGTTGCTAGATGATGCTGAATAGTAAGTATTCCAACACATTGGAGGTGTAGCACTTGCTGCTTTTGGATTCACTTCGAAATCGTCGAAGAATGGCAATACGATTTTTTCGTAGCAGTTAGTAAACACGATTTCTACTGCTGCCCAGTCGCTATAGACACCTTCGCTACACATTGAGCGGACATAGATATAATACATTGTATTGTAATCTAGACCTGTGATAGTTGCTTCTTTAGTTGTGAATGTAAGAGCTGGAACTGAAGTAGAATTCAATTCTTCTAAGGTATACGGAGCTTTTGAATATTTAACTTCGTATGATATTGCAGAAGATTTGAATTTGAGAGACACGTATGAGTCGGCAACTTTAGTAATATCGACACGTGCATAACATTCAGGAATTGTGTCAAATACAATATTATCAATGTACACTTCGTTGGTTTTGTCAAATTGAGACAAGAACATCACGCGACGTCCTTGATCGCCATTATAGTCGTAACGATAGTCATTGAAATAAACTTCGTAGTCGCGCATCACTTCGTTGAAGCTGAATGTGTCGATTGGTTCGAATGTACCCAAATCGCTAGGATCGGTGATAACACCTACGATCAAACTACGTGCGTATGAGTCAGTTGCTTTTGAAGCTACACCTGTTGAGCCTGAGAATTTCATGCGCAATCTTGAAATCTTGTCGACCTTGATGTTTGGTGTGATTGCGTAGGCACCATTAGCCGATGTAGTAGAAGCAATTCGCATACTGCGTGAGCCATCAACACCATACATTGAATAGCAATGAGGTACGTAGTTGGCATTTGATTCGTCTTGAATATTACCTACAACATAACATGCTGGATGTATTGTGCTGCCTGCACCATACGTTTCGAATGTTTCTACTCCCATATGATATGAGTCTAACTCAGCACATGTTGTGCGGAATATCAATGGGTTTGACCATGCACTAGACTCTTCGCCACACAATGATTGAACGTAGGCTACATATAATGTGTTATCAGCCAAATTGTTGAATAGAATTGAATCGGCTTCTAAAGTAGATACATAAATAATGTTAGAATCGTTGACAACTGCAGCATTCAACTCTTCGGCTGACAAACGTTCAGTTGCAAGTACCAAACGACACTTGTTGCTATTCATCTCCCATTTGAGTTTTGCATAGTCGTGAGAAACTTCTACAGTATTGAATGTCTCGATACGACGACAAGAGTTGATATAGTCTACTACGATGTCATCGATATAAGTAATACCTGCTGCAGTATACTTTTGGTTTGTTACGATAGCAATATATTCGCCTTTACCTCTGTAAGAATCCAATGGTACTATATATTCGACGAACTCTTTGTAGATTTTTGGTTTGATATCTGCAATTATCTCAATGTTGGCTGTGTCGTATGGCGATTCCATCACACCGATAGAAACTGATTGTCCTGATATAGTTGTATACCATTTGAAAGATATTTGCAACTTATTGATATCTTCGGCCATCTGTGGCAATGCAACATATAAGTTTTTACCTTCCCAATTTGGAGATTTGAAGAATGCCATTGATTTAATGCCTGACGCTCCTAGACCATATGCTACATATGGATAATAGTTATTACTTTGAGATATAGGCATTGTATGAATACATGGAACTGTGAATTCTTTCTCGTTAGAAGAAGTAGAATAGTTTGGATTTTCGAAATCTTCTACGTAAGGAATAGTTTCACGTACTCTACATTCAGTAATAATTATTTTGGCACGACTCCATTTGCCTGCTACACCATTACAAACTGGTTGCACCCAACAGTAATATGTATATTTAGGGAAATTCAAGCCTTTCACTTGAATGCTATTTGTAGTAACTACATCATTGACGATAAACTCATTAGCTAAGTTATCCAATGAATCTACAGAATACTCTTGATCTGCAAGACGGAAATTCCAAGATGTAACACCGTCAGCTGCCCACGAAACAACCACATTAGCTGGTGTCTCTGGTGTGCTACTCCATTCAATATCACGTACGTTAGGACAATCAGGAGTTAAAGTGAACTCTAAGTCATCGATAGCACAACTATTGACTTTATCAAAGTCAACATCGGCTCTCGAAATCATTAAAACAAAATAGTTGCCCGTAACGTTGTATCTACCAAGACTATAGTTATAGTATTCACGTGCATTTTGTGCTGTGATAGTGTCGATTGCTTGGAATGTGTTAATATCATTTGCATCTGACATCACACCTACGTAGAATGTAAATACATCGTCACCGAAATTGCTGAGAGTGAAAGTTACATCAGTATTGCTTGGTGTAGGCAATTCAGGGAAAATTGCTGCCATCCAAGCATCTCTATTCATAGGAACATGCAAATATAACTGTTGATTGTATGAGATATTAATACAGTTAGGCATCTGTGTTACTGAAGTCAAAAACGACAAACGTTTATCAAGATATAATCTATCTTTTAAACTACCAGTACCAATACCACCAAGGCCACCACTTGAAGGCGGAGTATAAATACCAATATTTGGTGCATGACCTAATGTATCTCCATCTGTGATATTGAAGTCGAACAAAGTTGGATATAAAGCAAGTTTATATGTTACTCTTGCTCGTTTGTAATAACTCCATTCGCTTTTTGCTGTACCTTTGATCGAACGTGCATAAACAAAATATTCTTTACCTGCTTCCAACCCTTCGATAACTGCCATATTAACAATTTCTTGACGTACAACTCCTGTTGCTGTATCGAGTTGGTTTACTTCTATCATAGATTCACTAACAATAACTTCATATTTATCGTAATTGTTCTTAAATCTCAATTGCATTGCTTCTGCTTTTGGAAGAATAATGTCAAATACTGGTTTCTCAACTTCTGGTTTGATGTAAATACTCAAGTTATCTAATGAGAACAAGTTTGTTTCATTAAACTCTGACATAAATGCAATATATTTACCTTCGCCTTTGTAGTTGTCGAATGATACAAAGCACTCTTCATAGTCACAAATACGAACTATATCAACGGTATCGACAGCAACAAACGTACTCTTATCTTCAGGGTCTACCATCACACCAACAATAATACTTGTACGTTCAGAACCAGTATTATAACGCATTGCATAGAATGATAGTTGCACTTTGCTCATATCTTCTACATTAATCATTGGTGTCGCTGTATAAGTCCATGACATACTTGGTATTAAAGCAGTAGATGTAACAGCTTGATTGTTAGTCTCGCCTGTAAAAGACAAAGCAAATGTGTTATCACAAGAATAAAGACCTAGATTTGATGTTAAATTTGTATTGAGGTAAGGTGTGCGAATATTACCATCAGAATTATAATACCATGTTTCTAAATAAGAAAGGAAACCTGGTGTTTGTGGCAAATTAAAGTTTTCGAAATATGGCAATTCTAACATATTTGAAGTTTTGAATTTACCCATAACCCAATTACTTTGTTCTGAATAACAATTAGATTTGATATAACAGAAATAGTTAGTGCCTGGTTTGAGGCCTGTAATAGCACAATCCCATCCACCTGAAAAGTCTCTATTAAACACAAATTTGCTAGATGCTACCTCATCTATACTTTCTAAAGGGAACTCCTCAGTTGAGACCTTGATAGTGAAAGATTCAGCATCAAAAGCTCCTAACCAACTTAATTTTACAGAGTCGTTTGATATCTCAGAAAAGATGATATCATATGGATCCATACAGTTAGGTGTTGAACGAACTTCGATATTATCCAACACAACGCCTCTACCTAAATTATCTGTTGCCTCAAAAGCAACTTGAAAATTTTTGGTTCCACCATTCAAACGTAATGTATCAACATTCCACGCATATTCATATTTATCATACACTTTCAACTCTGTCCATTGTTTATCAGGAGATGTACGATAATATACTCTTAACGTATCAAAGTCGACATTCCAACGGTCTTGTGCATGCGCAAAAACCAAAATTGGTTGATACAACTTTGAGATGTCAAATATAGGAGATACTAAACGTGTCTTTGATTTTGTTGTAACATTGGTTGTGTTACGAAAAACCAAACGTTTATTACCAATGAAGGCACCTTTTGGGTAAGTACCTCCATCCTCTACAACCCAATTAATATCTCCTACGAGATTCTCTTGAGTCCATCCTTGAGGAAAACCATCCTCGAAGCCTTCTTTCAAAACACTACCATACTCATCTTGAGCATTAGTTAGCAATGGCGTAAAAATTAACGCCAAAAAGGCAATCCAAAAAAGTAAATTCCTTTTCATGTGTAATAAATTAAGTTAATATAAATTTTAAAAAAAAACATTTAAATAATTTAAACTTTGCAAATTTACAATAAATTTTTAATTTAAGCAAATTTAGACATTATAAAAAAACATGTTTTACAAATATAAATAGAGCCATTTAATACAACAAAAAAAAAGAATAACCCAACTGGATTATTCTTTCTTTTATATATCTAAAAATCAATTACTTTTGATGTTCAAGAGCTAGAGTTCTTGTAGGTTGATTACATACACAATCAGGACCATAATATTGAATTGGACCAGGATAAAGATAACTTGTAGTCGAATTGGCCCACTCTTGTCTATGAGCAGCAAAAAATTTAAATGGCTCACCATCTAGTTGAACAAGCGCTTTTTGAATAACTGGTTTCATCTCTCCATGACGACGTTCCATATTCATCATCATCGTAATAGGCACACCACCAGCAATCCATTCATCGGCAGGAGCTGTAAGATTACGTACACTTGACATATAACCAGTCTTACCCTCCGAAATAAGCACTGCCGCAGTATAACCAAGCGAATAACAATAATCAGCATCAAAATTAGATGGAGTTGCACAACGGCCCTCATACCCAAAGAAGTGATTAACTGTAGAGAATTTACCCTTATATGTACCAGCAGCTTTAAGTCTATTCAATTTCGCAACACACATCTCAATGAGAAGTTTCTCAGTCTCAATACGTGATACTTGCACATTACCATGAGGGTCGCGATCCAAAGTTAACTGACGAGCAATCGCCACAGGGAGATCTGAATAAACACCACAACTCTCCTCCGAAAGACGCGAACGCACATACTCACGCTTCTCATCCGAATTCAAAATAAGGTTGAACTCTGTATTATTTGCTAGAATATCATTCAATTCAGCAATCAACTTCTTCATAGCAGGCACAAACTCAATCACACCCTCAGGAATAAGAATCGTACCAAAATTAAGCCCATGGTTTGCACGATCAACAACCACTTTAACAATAGAATCTACCAATTGATTCAACGTCATATTTTTAGCCTCAACCTCTTCCGAAATAATACATATATTTGGCTGAGTCTGAAGTGCGCACTCAAGTGTAATATGCGAAGCCGAACGCCCCATCAAACGAATAAAGTGCCAATACTTCTTAGCCGAGTTAGCATCACGTTGAATATTACCAATCAATTCAGAATAAACCTTACACGCAGTATCAAAACCAAATGATGTTTCAATCATCTCATTTTTCAAATCACCATCAATCGTTTTAGGACAACCAATCACTTGAATACCTGTCTCTTTTTGAAGATAATACTCTGCCAATACACAAGCATTTGTATTTGAGTCGTCGCCACCGATAATAACAATAGCTTTGATACCAAGAGCATGACATATCTCAATACCACGGTCAAACTGATAAATCTCTTCTAATTTTGTACGACCAGAACCAATAATATCAAAACCACCAGTATTACGATACTCATCAACAATCTCATCTGTCAATTCAATATACTTATGATCTACAAGTCCTTGTGGACCACCAAGGAATCCAAACAAACGATTCTTAGGGTTCAATCTCTTTAAACCATCATAAAGACCCGAAATCACATTGTGACCACCAGGAGCTTGACCACCAGAAAGAATAACACCTACACTCACTGCAGGATACTCTTTATCTTCTCCTTGTTCAAACTTAATAAGAGGCATTCCATAGGTATTAGGAAAAAGTTGTTGAATCTGAGCCTGATTAGCAACAGACTCTGTTGCATCCCCATATGTCAAAACAACTCCTTTTTGAAGCGAAGCGGGCAATTTAGGTTGATACGATGCACGCGCTAATTGTAACGGACTTTTTTTCATATACTTTTATACTTAAGAAACAATGCTTTTTTAAAGAAATGCAAAGTTACTACTTTTTTCCCATTTACACAACACATACAACAATTAAATTACAAAAAAAATCACTCACATCCCATAAAATATCAATAAGTTAAGCAGTTACATAACTAGCTACATATTGTACTTTGTACAATGCATAACTTGCATCATTAAATCTCACCCAAAAATAATAGTAAACAAAAACAACTACTTATAACAAAACAAAAGCAACCAATCATAAAAGTTAGTTGCTTTTGTTTAGAAAATCAGACTATAAAAATTTTTCGCTATTGCTTAATATTCATTTTTAGCTTCGCAAGCATCTTGATCATCTGCTGCCGACTCTTCATAGGTAACAGTTAGTGAATTTTCAGTACCACTATTATTATAACCTTGGAAAATCTCAACAAGTTCTCTTTCTGTACACCATATATACGATGTCTCTTTGAACTCTTTTATATGATATACCCAACATTTAGGTGTAGTATTGTCTAACGTATTTAAGTCAACATCCATAACATTGATGCCAAACTTTTCGCAACCTGTCAAAGCAAAAGTTGCGACAGCGATAATTGCAAATAAAAACTTTTTCATCTTTTTCAAGATTTTAGATTAACAATATTCTAATAATATTAAAAGTGCAAAGCCACACCAATACCATCTCGACTACCTTGAATAGTCCAATAAGCTTGTGGAACCGATGCTGCCTGAGATTTATTAAACATATTTATGCCCTTATTCAAACGTGAATAACCAACAAAAATAGTTGGTATAGATGCTATTATCGCAGTAGCACCAAGTCCTATACAAGCACAACCCGAATAAAACATAGCATCACCATTACCATCTGCAGGAATCAATGCCAACAAAACAGAACCTACCAAATCCAATCCTAAACCACCACCTAATAACCACCAACCGGCATTATAACATTGATAACCACTTTTGAATTTTTCATAGGATGCTTGATCGCGTGTTGCAAGGAATTGAACACACTCTTTTTTGGTCATCACCTGATTGCCAAAATAAAGGTAGTCTCCCGAAGCTTGTAGAAGTGTGGCATTGTTGCCTCCTTCTGTTGATTGCGTAGGAGAGTCTTGCGCTATGACAGCCATTGTAGCCATCATGAGCATCATCATTACAAATAAAAATTTTTTCATTGTGATATAAAATTGAAATATTATGTATTAAATTAACTATAGTTTTATTCATGCAGCGTTGTATTCTATGCCGTTGCATATAATTACCAACTGCCCTATGCTCTTTACGCTCGTTGGAATGGAGACAGAAGACAAAGTTGTGAAGCCAAAGAATGCATAATCTCCAATACTTTCTACTATATTAGGAATTACTAAATCCCTCAACTCTTAATTGTTGATATATAAATTTTTGAATAATTTATAGGATTGGCAGTAAAAGTTATGAACTTGATACACCACAAGCAACTCCCACTTCATTTTCGTTAGTGATGTCATAGAATAGTCCATCTACTTGAAATCTTGAAGCATAGAGATTTATGTACACATTAGACCTATAAAAAGAGCAAAAATATTTTTCATTGATATTTAATATATTAATATTTTTAATTATTTGATTTACTATTTTGCCAATTTTACCCTAATCACCTGTGTCATACAATGCGCTGCACCATAGCCTTTGATAAGTGTTTCAAGTGGTATCCATTCCACCTTAACACCATGTTTGTCAAGCAGTTCTTGCAACTCTTTCGATTGATTGCCTACAGCAAGAATATGACGAGGTCCAATTGTCAAGAAATTATTGGCATAATGCAACTCATCTTTTTGCGAAATAGGTATAATCGTAAAACCACGCTCTTTCAAGAAATCAATAAATGAGACTCCCTTGCGCGTGAGTTTATACTCTTTCTCTCCACTTTTGCGAGTATAAAGGTCTACAGTCACCCACTCAGGGTCGCCCTCTTTGGCATAGTAACGACTCTCCACCAATGTGCACAAGTCCTTGTCTATTATATTAAAATATGTATCGAGATGCATTTGCATTTGCCACCATTTGTGGTCATTTACCACCGCAACAGTGTCATGTCCAAAAGCATCAGCCTTCATTATTTGCCTAATAGCCTCAATATTTGTGCGCATACCGCAACCTATGTAGGAAATAGTACCACCTCGCAAATAGTCTCCACCCTCCAATCTACCTTCTCCTATAATAGAAAGAATTGGTTTAACGCCTAGTTGCTCATAACATAGCGATATGATTTCTGTCTCGTATGCACGCTGAGTCGAGTTCATGAAACTGATGACATGTCCGCGTGGTGTAGTGATGCTTTGGTCTCGAGTAAAATATAAATTCATTAATGGAGAATGAGTATATACTGCCTCAAAACCTGTATTCAAGTCCGATTTATATAAACTTACAGTAGGACGAAGCAAGATGCAACGGATAAGGTCGGCACGCGACATCTCGCTAATGACGTATTGTCGGTATTCATCCGTAGTCTCAGGAGTCATGTCGGGCATATTTTTAGTGTCATAAGTGAGAGTTTTCATAGCGCAAGCACGCAACTTCTCAATAGGCGCTTGATTTAGTAACCCTCTCACTGTATGCACTTTTACTCCATTCGCCTCTAGTGCTTTGATATAACCTCTATGCTCTTCAGCTGCTGCATCAACATCGAAATAATATTCAAACAATCCTGCGTATGGATGAATCACACCATCAAATAACTCCTCTCCTGGAGTATGCATCAATATCTCTTTGGCATAATCCCACTCTGAACTTGGATAGGTCTCCTCCTCTTGTGCATTAGCAACAAGTGATATTGCAATAATCAAAAATAATAATAGTGTTTGTTTCATAGTTGTATAAATTTTTATCTATTACAGCATCAACACACACAACACCAATAACAACATCAGTTTCATAACTAAATTGTTAATACACCCATAATTATAATAAAAAAACAATCAAAAATAATAGCTATACAACTGGTATTTTACTCCCAAGTTAGAGTAAATATTCTAACACCCATTATTTCGTCATTATTGTTTTTGTCTTTTTGTGTCCTTTTTATTTTTGTTATGTATCCCTCATTATCGAATTCATATTCGTATACATAGCAATAAGAAACTGGCTCATCGAAAAACTCTGAATAATAATCTACTGATACTGGACAGTGAGTTGTTCTTAATCCTACGCGCTCTGGGTGGGCTAATGTTATCACTTCTTGTGTATTATCCCATACTATAATAGGACAATATCCTTTTACGCATGAAATATTACCATAGTTATATTTATAGTCTCCATGTATATCGATATTGAGAGCAGATACTAGTTTGTCGCCTTCCCATTCGCATGTAATATCCGACACAGAGGCTCTATAGTGTATCAATCTTCCCTTTGAATTGTATGTGTAGTTATAGGCTTTATATTCTATAGTGTTATATACAAACTTAGCAAAACGCGTGTTTTCAAATTTTATTGTAAAATCTTCTGTAGTATTATTTTCTTCTGTATCGCCCAATAATTTGATAGCATGCTCACCATGTACATCTACACCTTTTTTGTGCCAAGTATATGTATATGAACCTCTTGAGTAAACATCTTCTGCAAAGTTCTGTTCTTCATACGCTGATACTAAGTGCCCTTTTGCATCATATTCAAAACTCCTATCTATAAACACCAAATTGGTATCATTGACACATGTGTATCTCACCAATTTCTTTTCTTCATTGAAATTAAATTTATCGGAACAGCTATTGAAGCCTAATAGAGCCACAAGGGCTATAATCATAAGTTTAATATTTTTCATAATAGTTTTTCTTTATAAGTTAATATTTAACATTAGTTTTGTGTTAAGGGCATACAGCGCGAACAGAAAATCCCCAGCAACGGCGAGACCAAGAATCGTTAAAGTCAACAGTACGTTCTATAATCCTAATAAAAACAGCTTGATTAGGATAATATGCATCTTGAGACAATGTGCTAGTCCAATATACACCTTCTTCTGCTCGATCATAGAAATCATCCCATCCTATAGAACCTGCTGCAGGCATAAAGATAGAATTGCCATTGAGGCCCATTACTTCATATCCAGGTATACCATTTTGTGTAGTCCATGTCCATTTGCAGCAATCATATAGCTCTTTTGCCTCTTTAGCTGTTGGCATGCGCCAATTGCCACCCCAATTTATGTGAGCTGCATCATCTTCCAAGTCAAGTTGTAATTTATTATCAACAAATCCATCTAAACCACACTCACTATCAAAACAATATTTTGTGAATGTAGAATCTGAATCACCACTATATTTATAAGTATCCCAATAGTAATAATCCTTAGGCTCTACTTCACCCCAAGCAAAATAATCGCCATATTGTTCTGGAGATTCAGCACCCACATTACAAGTTGCCCATTTCAAACCTGATGGCAAACCAAGATCAACATACTCATGACCTTCATGAACACCATTTTTACCTCCTTCAGGCTTTGTTTCACATTGCACAAACAACAAACTAAGTGTTACTAATACAATAAAATAAAAAATCTTTTTCATAATATTATCTAAATTTGAATTAATACTTTTTTTTATAATCACTTAAGAGAAAAATAGATTAAGGGCATACAGCGCGTACACTAGCACCTATGGCGCGCATGAAAGAGTAATCAAAATTTATCTCAGGGGCGTTGCCGATAGGTTCTGTTTGAAATAATAATAATTGTGCTGAGGTAGGATCGTTTAAGTCAACTGATTTAGTCCAATACCAACCCCATAGGAATTCATTATTAGTATTAGTTACAAAATGCTCTTCAAAAAAACAAGCCACAGCTGGGAAAAATATAGTACGATCGGTGTAACCTTCTATACGTGATGTTCCCAAAAGACCAACTACACCATTTTGAGTAGTCCACTCCCATGTACAACTATAACGCAAATCATCGAACTCATCAGCTGTTGGCATGCGCCATTTGCCACCCCAATTTACCGAAGCTGCATCGTCTTCAGAATCAAGTTCAAACTTATTATCAACAAATCCATTAAAACCATAATTTTTATTATGGCAATATTTTGTCAAAGACGTTTCTATGCCTTGGCAATATTTATAACTATCCCAATAATAATAATCTTTAGGTTCTACTTCACCCCAAGCAAAATAGTCACCTGACCCGTCAGGAGTAGTAGCACCCACATTGCAAGTTGCCCATTTTACCGAGAGACCGAGGTCGACATACTCATGACCTTTGTGTACTCCGTTTTGTCCGATTTTTGATGTTTCGCATTGTACGAACAACAAACTAAGTACCACTAATGCAATAAAATAAAAAATCTTTTTCATAATATTATCAAAATTTAAATTAATACTTTTTTCTATAATCACTTAAAACAATACAATTTAAGGGCATACAGCACGAACTGTTGCACCTGCATAACGAAGAAAAATAAAATCAGGTTCTATTTTCCCTTCAACAAAATATAACGCACTAATATAAAGCGGATAATCCACACTCTTCATTTGTGATTTAGACAAATAGTAACCACAGTCTTGAAGAAAATCAAGATTCATATCAGCCGAATTTATATCTTCAAGAATAAAACCTGTAGCAGGAAAAAATATAGTACGATCAGTATAACCCTCTACACGAGATGTACCTAAAAGACCCTTCACTCCATTTTGTGTAGTCCATTCCCACGTACAACTGTAGCGCAATTCATCGAATTCATCTGCTGTAGGCATACGCCATTTGCCACCCCAATTGACAGAAGCAGCATCATCTTCAGGATCAAGTTCTAATTTATTATCAACAAAACCATTCAATCCATAATCTTTATCACAACAATATTTTGTTAAAGACTTTTCTGTGCCTTGACAATATTTGTATGTTTCAAAACTATATATCTCTTTTGGTGCCACCTCGCCCCAAGCAAAATAATCACCAAAACCCTCTGAAGTAGTAGCACCAACATTGCATGTTGCCCACTTCACCGACAAACCAAGATCAACATATTCATGATCTTTGTGCATTCCATTTTGTCCGATTTTTGATGTTTCGCACTGAACAAAACATAAAGCAATTGCAATAAAAGCAAACAAATAAATAAATTTTTTCATATAAATAGCCCTAATTTGTGTCGGGAGCAACCTCCTATAAATTATAAAATAAAATTACATATATAAAAAAATTACACACAAGACAGATTAACATGCCTAGTGCGTAACATTAATACATCAAAAATAAAACATCAAATAGCTGAATATCAATAAGTTGAATGGGGGGGGCAAACCACAAACGACAACATCTTCTGACAATCAAAAGATTTAACAACCCCATTGTATATAATACTACTTCTTTCCACTATTTTTTAAAATTTCTACTAACAAATTTATATGTTTTTTTTCACACTACAAAATAAATTTATAATTTTTTTTACAATAAATTTACAACTACAAAATCTCTAATTCTCCCAACCGCAACAAACCAAACTAATAAAAACACCCCCCAAAAAAAACAAAATTTCACCCTACCTGCACCCTACCTTCTTCATAGGATAACCCTACCTGCACCCTACCCTCACCTCTTCCCTTCATCACCATAAAAACAACCACCATACCCCATATAATTTCTATCCTCCCCATAACATCCATTTCATCCTCTCCAAAAAAAATAAGAGCAATCAACCTTTTAAGTTAATTGCTCTTTTAGAAAAAATCGCACTGCCATTTGTTGAGAAAAATTCCTATAAAACAGGATTTGAGGGTTTCCAACTCTTTGTAATCTGCCGACCATCTATGGTTACAACTCTTGCGAGAAGCGCAGCCCGCCATTGATAAAAGGAATTTAGCCTCGGTAAAAATAAATAATTGTCGAATTTTCCAATCTCAGGCTGATAGTGCGATGTTATATTTAACCACTAGTTTTTTATCTCTAGCTAATAAATCCCAATTTTTATATCGCAAAGGTAATGCCATTTTGCGAATTATGCAATAGTTAATTGTTTTTTTAACTCTTTTTAACCTCACATTATATATCCATCAAAAAAAAAGAGACGCAATGATTTGCGTCTCTACCTGTTATATATTATCTATAACCTAAAATTACACCCCTAAAGAAGCACGGACTGCATCAACTTTTGCTGTAGCCTCAGCCTCACAACGAGCATAGTCGGTGCGAGATTCCATTTTACCACGCACCTCAATATAGAACTTGATTTTTGGTTCTGTACCTGAAGGACGAACAGACACTTTAGTGCCATCTTCAGTGAAATATTGCAATACGTTTGATGTAGTTGGGAACACCAATTTAGACTCTTCACCAGTTACCACATTACGTTCTACAAGAGTTTGATAATCTTTAATTACAACAACTTTCGAACCAGCAATTTCTTTTGGTGGATTAGCGCGGAAATCTTTCATCATTTGTTGAATTTCTTCAGCACCTGATTTACCTTTACGAACTACAGAAATACCTTTTTCTTTACCATAACCAAATTGGAGGTAAACCTCTTGGATAAGTTCAAAAATAGACATTCCGTTATCTTTTGCCCAAGCAGTCATCTCTGCCATCAAAGCACATGCAGCAACAGCATCTTTATCACGAAGGAAATCTGCTGGCAAATAACCATAACTTTCTTCACCACCACCAATATATTGCTCTTTACCTTCACGCTCACGAATCTCAGCAGCAATCCATTTAAAGCCAGTATAACAATCCAACAATGGAGTTTTATAATAATCGCAAATATCCTTCATAATTTCAGTAGTCACGATAGTTTTCACCATAAACTCTTTACCTTTAAGAAGACCAAGTTCGTGACGACGACGCAAGATATAGTATGTAAACATCATACATGTTTGGTTGCCATTAACCAAAATCCACTCGCCTTTATCATTTTTAACAGCAATACCCATACGGTCAGCATCTGGATCAGAAGCCATAACAATATCAGCATCAACTTCTTTTGCTTTGCGAATAGCCATATCAAGCGCAGCAGGCTCCTCTGGATTAGGAGATACTACTGTTGGGAAATCACCCGAAATAACTGCCTGTTCATCAACAACAATAACATTCTCAAAACCCATATCTTTCAAGCAACGAGGTATAAGAGTAATACCTGTGCCATGAATTGGAGTAAAGACAATTTTAAGATCTTTATTGCGAGCAATACTATCAGGAGAAAGGAAAAGAGTTTTCACTTTTTCAAGATATACACTATCCACATCTTCGCCAATAATTTGAATAAGTTCAGGACGAGCATCAAACTTAATCTCCTCTGGACCCTTAATTTTTTCTACTTCCGCAATAATATTAACATCGTGAGGAGCAATGATTTGTGCACCATCATTCCAATATGCTTTATAACCATTATATTCTTTAGGGTTGTGCGAAGCCGTGAGAATGATACCACTTTGGCAACCAAGATGACGGATAGCAAACGAAATCTCTGGAGTTGGACGAAGTGCTTCGAAAAGATACACTTTAATACCATTAGCAGAGAAGATGTTAGCAGACGTTTCAGCAAACAAACGACTATTATTACGGCAATCGTGACCAACTACTACGCTGATTTCTTGTCCTGCAAATTCGCGTTTGAGATAGTTGCTAAGACCTTGAGTTGCAGCACCAACAGTATATATATTCATACGGTTAGAACCCATACCCATAATACCACGAAGACCACCTGTACCAAATTCGAGGTCTTTGTAGAAGCATTCAATAAGTTCGGTTTTGTCTTCTGCTTCGAGCATACG
>JAZRCE010000115.1:0-10708 GCA_045635445.1 Candidatus Aphodosoma sp. | reverse complement strand
TGTGGCGTATGAGGATATCGCAGTGTTGTATAGGACAAATGCACAGAGCCGTGTGTTGGAGGAGGCATTGCGTAAGAGTGGTATTCCTTATAAAATATATGGAGGGTTATCGTTCTATCAACGCAAAGAGATAAAGGATGTTATAGCCTATTTGCGCTTGATAATCAATCCGTCGGACGAGGAGGCATTGAAGCGAGTGATAAACTATCCAGCGCGTGGGATTGGTGATACTACGCAACAGAAATTGTTGAAGGTGGTGCATGAAAATCCGAGAGTGCCAGCACTGGAGATAATAGCCGACCCGTTGAAATATGGTGTTGATGTGAAGGGTGCCGCAGCGGGTAAATTGCAGAAATTTGCAGAGTTGATTAACTCATTCCTTGATGAGAATGAGCAACAAGATGCGTATCATGTGGCAGAACGAGTGGTGTTTGGCTCGGGAATTATGGCAGATGTATCGGCCGATACGTCGGTTGAAAATCTTTCGAGAAAGGAGAATATTCAAGAGTTTTTGAATGCAGTGCATGAATTCTGTGACCAAAAGGTGAACAATGGGGATAATGACATACGATTGGTGAATTTCTTGAATGAGGTGTCGTTGATAACCGATCAAGATACAGATAAACCTGAAGATAAAAATACAGTTACGTTAATGACTGTGCATGCTGCGAAGGGTTTGGAGTTTACCAATATATATATAGTGGGCATGGAGGAGAATCTTTTTCCAAGTATGATGGTGGAGAGTGAGCGAGATTTGGAAGAGGAACGGAGATTGTTTTATGTGGCAATAACTCGGGCAAAAGAGCGTTGTATGATTACGTATGGCAAGAGTCGTTTTCGTAATGGACAAACGCAATTTTCTAATCCAAGTCGTTTCTTGTATGATATTGACAAGCGATATTTGCGATTGCCACAAGAAGCGGCATTCGGTGGAGGGGGGATTGTGGACCCATATTCGATGTTTGATAATGCACAATATTTTTCTTCTCGTTCCTCTCGCACGGAAAGAATGTTTCGCACGGAACGCACGGAATTCACGGAAGAAGCCTCGCCTTGTTTGGCTTCAAATAAAGATTCGGTGTTTGGGGCATTTAAGAAACGCGAGATAATTAAGACTCCTGTGCCAAAGCAGACGCATAAGGGGACGTTTAAGCCAGGGGGTTCGGCATCGAAGGCTCCGGCTGCGGCGCAAGATGTGATGGGATTCTATCTTGGCGAGAGGGTGTTGCATAGTACGTTTGGAGAAGGTACGGTGTTGGAAATCACGGGTGATGGGGATAATCGTAAGGCACGGATTAATTTCGATGATTTTGGCGAGAAACAGTTGTTGTTGAAATATGCAAGGTTGACGAAAGCATGATGAGATATAAACTATTGATATTATTAATGTTATTTGCGACGGTGGTGTCGGCGCAGAAGGTGTATGTTAGGGGCTATGTTCTTAACGAGGAGAAGCGTGCGGTGGAGTTTGCAACGGTGCAGATAAAAGAGACGGCGATAGGCACAATCACTAACGAAAAAGGATATTTTGAATTATCGTTTCAGCAACAAGACTCTATTACATTGCAATTTTCGTGCGTGGGGTATGTGGCGGCAGAAAGAAAGGTGGCAATAGGAAGGGAGTTGGCATATACTGTAGTGGTTAATTTGCAGACTGATAGTGAATTGCTTGATGAGGTAGAGGTGAAAGGGTATCAACGTCAGACTTCGACAATGATGACTTTAGATAAGGAGAGTTTGCGATTGATGCCTGATGCATCGGGAGGAAATATCGAGAGTTTGTTGACTATGTTTGCGGGGGTTAGTTCGAATAATGAGATGAGTTCGCAATACTCAGTGCGTGGCGGTAATTATGATGAGAATAGTGTGTATGTGAATGGGATAGAGGTGTATAGGCCATTGTTGGTGCGAGCAGGTCAACAAGAGGGTTTGAGTTTTATTAATCCTGATATGGTGGGTGAGGTGAACTTTTCGGCAGGCGGATTTGATGCGAAATATGGTGATAAGATGGCTTCGGTTCTAGATGTGAAATATAAGAGACCATCGGAGTTTGAGGCCAATATAGCAGCATCGTTGCAAGGAGTGTCGGCTTATGTAGGGGCAAGTGGGAAGAATTTCACGCAGATGCATGGTGTGCGATTTAAGACTATGCAGGTGTTGCTTGGAACGTTAGAGACGAAAGGGGAATATAATCCATATTTTGTGGATTATCAGACTTATATGACATGGCAAATGTCGAAAAAGTGGGAATTTACTTTCTTGGGAAATATATCACAAAATTATTATAATTTCACGCCACAAAAGAGAGAAACAACATTTGGTACGCTTTCGAATGCTAATAATTTTACAGTTTTTTTTGAAGGTAAAGAGCGTGATATATTTCGCACATATTTTGGTGCATTGGGATTTAATTATAGTCCTAATGAGGAGGTTACATTAGGGTTTAATGTAAGTGCGTTTAATACAAATGAGCAAGAAACATATGATATTACGGGAGAATATTGGTTGTCGGCAGTTGATTTGAGTGGAGGAGCATCAAGTGAAACAGAATCTCCGTCAGGGTCGTTGGGTACAGGTATGTATCATGAACATGCGCGAAATCGATTGAGTGCAACTGTGATAAATGTAGGTCATATAGGTGATTGGAAGTTGGTAAATAATAATTTGCAATGGGGGATAAACTATCAGAGAGAAATAGTGTTGGACCGTATAAGCGAGTGGGAGACACGAGATTCGGCAGGATATACATTGCCAGTAAATCCAGAGCAGGTGGAGATAATATATAACTTGTATTCTAATGTGGATTTGTATTCTAATCGTTTACAGGCTTATGTGCAAGATACTTATAAACATCATGCAGACTATGGTATGTGGGCATTTACTGCTGGCGTGAGGGCGAACTATTGGTCGTTCAACAATGAATTTTTGGTATCGCCACGTGTTACGGTGGCATTTTTTCCAGATTGGAAAGCAGATTTGAATTTTAGATTATCGGCGGGGGTGTATCATCAAGCACCATTTTATAAAGAGTTGCGCATTGAGCAGACCGATGAGTATGGGAATAATTATGTAGCTCTGAATAAGAATATTAAAGCACAACGTTCGTTGCATGCAGTGTTTGGTATGGACTATTTCTTTAGAGCATGGAATCGTCCGTTTAAATTGACATTAGAGGCATATTATAAGCCATCGGATAGAGTGATAAGTTATTATGTTGATAATGTGAGAGTGCGCTATTCGGGAGAGAATGATGCAGTTGCATATACTGCTGGTATTGATGTGAAATTGTTTGGTGAATTTGTGCCAGGGACTGACTCGTGGATTTCGTTTTCGTGGATGCGTTCTCGTGAAGATATTATTGATGATCACTATTCGGTGTATAGTAATGTAGGTAATTATCTTGGAGAGGTGTATCCGGGTTATATTTCTCGCCCAAATGAGCAACGATATAATATATCTTTCTTTTTTCAAGATTATATACCTAATCATCCTGAATATAAGGTGCATTTGAAGTTGGTGTGGTCTGATGGATTGCCATTTGGTCCGCCGCATTCTGAGCGTTATCAAGCGGTGTTGCGTACTAAGGCATATAATCGTGTGGATATAGGAGCGTCGCGAGGATTTGTGCAAGGACGCGAAAAGTGGATGCGTAAACTAGATCCGGTGAAAAATATATGGCTTAGTCTTGAATTGTTTAATTTATTTAATATTAAGAATATAAACTCTTATTATTGGGTGACTGATATTTATAATGGTCAATATGCTGTACCAAATTATTTGACTGGATTTATGGTTAATTTTCGGGTGTCGGTAGGGTTTTAGATAATTAAGAATTAAGAATTAAAAATTAAAAAACATGAAAACATTAACAAAGAAATTTACAGTAGAGTCGAAAGACACAGCAGCGCGTGTAGGTTCAGGTGGTTTAGAGGTGCTTGCAACTCCAACAATGATTGCATGGATGGAAAATACAGCCCTCGAATTATCAGGACAATCGCTTAGTGCTGAGGATACTACAGTTGGTATTGGACTCACGGTTCAACATATAAAAGCCTCAAAAGTAGGCGAAGAAATCACATGCACTGCAACAGAAGTGGCAGTAGATGGTCGCAAGTTGTCGTATAAAATAGAGTGTTTCGACTCGAACGGCAACTTAATTGGAACTGCTGACCATGACCGTTTCGTGGTCAATGCTGAGAAATTTATGCAAAAAGTGATGGGATAATGTTTTTTGATGTAAAATTTATTCTGGTTATTGGCATTTGAGCGGTACTTTTTATATCGAAATATATTTTCTTTTTGATGTTGATTCAAAAAACATATGAAACATCGTGTGGGACGATAAATTATTGGACCAATGACATGACAGATTCGTTGGTGTCATTGGTCTTTTTGCCAGGATTGACTGCAGATCATCGCTTGTTTGATAAGCAAGTTGCTTATTTTAAAAATAAATATCGACTTCTTGTATGGGATGCCCCAGGTCATGGACGTTCTTGGCCGTTTGATTTATCGTTTACCTTGCGTGATAAGGCGCAGTGGCTTGATGCTATTCTTCGACAAGAGGATATAACATATCCAATTATTATAGGACAATCTATGGGAGGTTATGTGGGACAAATGTATTCGCAACTATATCCCGATCGGCTAAGAGGTTTTGTAGCCATAGACTCTGCACCATTGCAACGTCGATACGTTACATCTGTCGAAATATGGTTATTAAAGCATATGACATTTGTTTATCGTCTCTATCCGTGGCGGTGGTTGTTGAAATTAGGTGTTAATGGAGTTGCGACATCTGCCTATGGTCGAGCTTTAATGCAAGAAATTATGATGACCTACGATGGAAATAAAGAGAGATATGTTTGTCTTTCAGGACATGGTTCTCTTATGTTAGCGGAGGCAATGGAGGCAGATATGCCATATATAATTAAGTGTCCTGCATTGCTCATTTGTGGTGAAAAAGATCGAGCAGGTTCAGCTATTAGATACAACCGAGAATGGCATAATAATACAGGCATCCCTATCAAGTGGATTGCAGGAGCAGGGCATAATTCAAATACAGATGCACCAGATGATGTTAATCGTGCGATAGAATTGTTTGTTATAAATCAGTAGTATTTTTATTTTGCTTTTTCTTTGGTTCTTTATAAGATAACTCTATCTTCAAGCAAGGTTCAAGCAACCTATGCAGAAGAAGACTTCACTGAAAAATAAAAAAATGCTAACTAACGAAGTTGTTAATTAGCATCTTTTTATTATATTGGATATACAAAAAAAAGAGTTCTTTGTGAACTCTTTTCCTGTGATCCCGGCGGGATTCGAACCCACGACCCACAGCTTAGAAGGCTGTTGCTCTATCCAGCTGAGCTACGAGACCAACACTCAATAAGTTGAAAGTTGAGGGCTGGAATTTGAAAGCCACTCTCTCCTTTAACTTTTGCGGGTGCAAAGGTACGAATTTTTTCTGATATAGCAATAGATTTTTTATAAAAAATTTATTTGATATAAAAAGATGTAAAATTGTTGTTGGTATTCAACTTTTTTAGTAACTTTGTACCTTGGTATATTTGGAGTTTAATTATATAAATAAGTATTTTGTATATGAAGATAAAATTTTGGGGAATGATGCTATTGTTGTTAGCAATGGTGGCATGTGAAAGTAATGAGAATTATTCGCAACTTCTTGAAGCTGAAGAAGTATTAATAGAAGATTGGTTGGGACGAAATAATATTGTTTTATTGGATGAATTTCCATCTGACACAGTGTTTGGAGAGAATGAAATGTATCATTTTGAAGATGGAATATATTTTCAGTTGATAAAAAAAGGAGTAGGTGATACATTGCGCACAGGAGATAACCTTATATTGCGTTATAAGCAATCGACACTTGATTTGTATCCAGTGGTAGAGGATTATTGGACAACTCAAGATCGTCCGTATCCAAATGAGATTACTTATGGTTCGTTGTCAAATAGTTGTGAGGGATGGCAAAAAGCCTTTGAACTTATGAAAAAATCAGAGGCGCATGCTCGCATTATTGTTCCATCGAAACTAGGGCGTAATGATTCTGAGGTAATACCTTATGTTTATGAGATGAAAATTCGTCGTGTACCAAAATAGAAATTAGACAATAAATATAAAGAGAGAATAGAATAAAATAAATTTTATATCTCGCTATTAAATATATGATTTATGGCACTTGTTAAATCAATTTCGGGTATTCGTGGCACAATAGGTGGCACAGTGGGTGAAGGACTTTCACCGATTGATCTTGTGAAATTTACTACTGGTTATGCTGAGTGGTTGAAGAAGTATCGCGGTAAGAAAGATTGTATAGTAGTAGTAGGTCGTGATGCTCGTTTGTCGGGAGAGATGGTTTCGAATATTGTGATTGGTACGTTGTTAGGATGTGGATGTAGTGTGGTGAATATAGGATTGGCAACGACTCCAACTACGGAACTAGCAGTTGTGATGGAAGGGGGAGATGGTGGTATTATTCTCACAGCTTCGCATAATCCGAAACAATGGAATGCCCTCAAATTGCTTAATGAAAGAGGTGAATTTCTTGATAAAGAGCAAGGAGAGGAGATGCTTCGTTTGGCAGAGAGTGATGATGTGGTTTATAGTGAAGTGGATGCATTAGGGTCGTATATAGAGAAGTGTGATTATACGCAGCGTCATATAGAAGAGGTGTTGAAATTGGAGTTGGTAGATGTTGAGGCTATTCGTGCAGCAGGATTCCGTGTGGCGATAGATGCGGTTAATTCGGTAGGAGGAGTGGCAATGCCAGCGCTTTTGAAAGCACTTGGAGTTGAGTGTGTTGAAGAATTGAATTGTGAGCCTACTGGTAATTTTGCTCATAATCCAGAACCGTTACCAGAATATTTAACAGAAATATCCGAATATATACGTCAGACAAAAGCTGATGTAGGTTTTGTAGTTGACCCAGATGTCGATCGTCTTGCTATTGTTTGTGAAAATGGCGAAATGTTTGGAGAGGAGTATACTTTGGTTTCAATTGCCGATTATGTGTTGAGTCATACTCCGGGCAATACGGTTTCTAATCTTAGTTCTACTCGTGCGTTAGTTGATATTACAACGAAGCATGGTGGGCAACATGCTGCATCTGCAGTTGGGGAGGTGAATGTCGTTGCAAAAATTCGCGAAATGAATGCTGTTATTGGAGGTGAAGGTAATGGAGGTGTGATTTATCCTGCATCGCATTATGGTCGTGATGCTTTGGTAGGCGTTGCGTTATTTTTGACTCATTTGGCCAAGTCGGGTAAAAAAGTGAGTGAATTGCGAGCAGAGTATCCTAACTATTATATCTCTAAAAATAAGATTGAACTTACACCACAGATAGATGTTGATGGTGTGTTGTGTGTGATTAAGGGTTGCTATAAACAATTTAAAGTGACAGATATAGATGGAGTTAAGATAGATTTTCCGCAGGGATGGGTGCATTTGCGCAAATCTAATACAGAACCAATCATTCGTGTATATTCAGAGGCTCCAACTAAGGAGCAAGCAGATAAGTTTGCTAATGCTATAATGGATGAGATTAAGCGTATAGCACGAATCTAATAAAGGTTGTGTTAGGAATGTAAGGGTAGGAAAATTTTTTATGAATTATAAGTTATGAATAGTGAATTAAGAATAGCATTGTTTCCTGGTTCTTTTGATCCCTTTACTCGTGGACATCGGGCTATTGTGGATCGAGCTTTGCCTTTGTTTGACAAATTGGTGATTGCCATAGGTGTGAATCGTGCAAAGAAAGGGTGGATGCTAGTAGAAGAGCGATTGGAGAAATTGCGTGCTTTGTATGCCAATGAGCCTAGAGTTGAGGTGATTGCGTATGAAACTTTGACAATGGACTTGGCAGTAGAGTATGGAGCGAAGTATGTGTTGAGGGGAGTGCGTTCGATGGCAGACTTTGAGTATGAGCGCACCATTGCCGATGCCAATCGCAAAATAGGAGGGCTAGAGACAATATTCTTGATTTCGGATGCCGATACAGCACATATTTCATCATCGTTGGTGAGAGAATTGGCTGCTTTTGGTCATGATGTGTCGGATTTATTGCCTTAATATATAATCGTGTAGCCTAGGTAGGTTATGCGATTTTTTATACTAAAAAAGAATAAAAAGATGTTGCAAAAGTTATTTGGATTTAATTCGAAAGAGACTTCGGTGCGTACTGAGGTGATAGCTGGTATTACGACATTTCTCACTATGTCATATATTCTTGCGGTGAACCCAGCAATGTTTGGTTTGTTGGATGGAATGCCTATCGGTTCGGTGTTTACATCTACGGCATTGGCAGCTATAGTGGGTTGTGTGGCAATGGCATTCTATGGTAAACTGCCATTTGCTTTGGCACCAGCTATGGGATTGAATGCCTTTTTTGTCTATACCGTGTGTATGGGCATGGGGTATAGTTGGCAGTTTGCTTTGACCGCAGTATTCATAGAGGGTCTTATATTTATTCTTTTGACAATCACTAATGTGCGAGAGGCGATAGTGAATGCTATTCCTATCAATTTGCGTTATGCAGTGGGAGTGGGTATAGGTTTGTTTATAGCCTTTATTGGATTGCAAAATGCCGGCGTTATAGTTAATAATGAAGCTACACTTGTGACGCTCGGAGATGTAACATCGGGTTCGGCATTACTTACCATGATAGGTTTGATTATTACGGGATTGCTTTATGTGAGAAATGTGCCAGGAGCAATGATGTTGGGTATTTTGCTCACTACATTGGTGGGAATACCGATGGGAGTTACGGATTTTAAGGGTATTGTTTCGCAACCCGAGTCGATAGCGCCAATTTTCTGTCAGTTTGAGTGGAGTAATGTATTCACACTTGATATGCTTGTTGTTGTGTTTACATTCTTGTTTATTGATATGTTTGACACAGTGGGAACATTGATTGGAGTTTCGACCAAAGCAGGTATGGTAGATGAACGAGGTAATATTCATCGTTTGGGCCATGCGTTTATGGCAGATGCTATTGCGACAACAGTGGGGGCATGTCTTGGAACATCGACAACAACTACTTATGTGGAGAGTGCTTCGGGAGTAGCGCAAGGCGGTCGTTCGGGTTTGACGGCTTTTGTGGTTGCATGTTGTTTTGGTGTTGCATTGTTGTTCTCGCCACTATTTCTTTCTATTCCAGCGGCGGCTACAGCACCTGTTTTGATTATTGTGGGTTTGATGATGCTTGAACCTATTAAGAATATAGATTTCGGTGATTATACCGAGTCGATACCTGCGTTTATTTGCATTGTTGTGATGCCATTGGCTTACTCTATTTCGGATGGTATCTTGATGGGTATGATTGCCTATTTCTTGTTGAATCTTGTTTGTGGTAATTTCAAAAAACTTACGCCAGCAATGATTATTTTGTCAGTATTGTTTATTTTGAAGTATATATTTATTTAATAGTAAATAATTTGAGTGATGAAAAAACATATTCCTAATACAATTACGTTATTGAATCAGTTTTCGGGTATTGTGGCATGTATATTTGCCTACAATTCGCGTTTTGATTTGGCTTTGTTGTTTGTGCTTATAGGTGCAACACTTGACTTTATGGATGGCGCTATGGCTCGGTTGTTGCGTGTGTCGTCGCCACTTGGTAAGGAGCTTGATTCGCTTGCTGATGTTATTACATTTGGTTTGGTGCCAGGTATGATTGCGTTTAGGTTGCTAGGACCACTTGCTGAGGTGTGGGAGTATATGCCATATTTGGGATTTTTGATAACACTTTTCTCGACATATCGTCTTGGTAAGTTCAATATTGATGAGAGACAAACAACCTCGTTTATAGGACTTGCGACGCCAGCGAATGCAATATTTTGGTTAGGATTGGCTTATGGGTATCAATCGTTGTTGAGTGCTGTATCGCCATGGTTTGTTTTGGTGGCGGTAGTGGTGTCGTCGTATCTTTTGGTTTGTGAGTTGCCTATGTTCTCGTTTAAGTTTCATAACTTTGGTTGGGCTGAGAATCGTATTCGTTATATGTTTATTATTGGCGCTATTGTGTTGGCGGTGGTGTTTTTTAGACAATCGTTGCCACTTATTATATTGTGGTATATATTGTTGTCGGTGGTTGGAGCAGTGATAATTAAGTGGAAATAAATTGATAATTAGATAGAAAAAAGAGATGCACTTCATGTGAAGTGCATCTCTTTTTTTATTGATTTGTTGAATATTATTTGCAAGCGCAACGAGGTTTGAGTTGTTTGAAGAAGTCGTTGCCTTTGTTGTCAACGAGGATGAAAGCTGGGAAGTCGACTACTTCGATTTTCCAGATTGCTTCCATGCCGAGTTCAGGATACTCAACGCATTCGATGCTCTTGATGTTGTTTTGAGCAAGGATAGCAGCAGGACCACCGATTGAACCGAGATAGAAACCACCGTGTTTTTGACAAGCGTCGGTAACTTGTTGAGAACGGTTACCTTTAGCCAACATAATCATGCTACCACCGTGAGATTGGAAGAGGTCGACATAAGAGTCCATACGACCAGCAGTAGTTGGACCCATAGAACCACAAGGGAGACCTGCAGGAGTTTTGGCAGGACCAGCGTAGTAGATAGGGTGATTTTTGAGGTATTCAGGCATTGGTTCGCCAGCATCGAGGCGTTCTTTGATTTTAGCGTGAGCGATGTCGCGACCTACGATGATAGTACCGTTGAGAGAGAG
>JAZRCE010000114.1:0-2883 GCA_045635445.1 Candidatus Aphodosoma sp. | reverse complement strand
TCGTCCTAACTTGTTTGGCTTACCCTTGTGCAGTTTAAAATGCACCTTCATAATCTGTCCACTCATAATCTTTATTATTTAAAGTTTGTAACTCCCTGCTGCAAAATTACCGCTATCAGAATGGCTCAAAGAATTTTTCGTGCGACAATGTTGCGACACTATTACGACAATGATGCGACAAGTGCTATGGCGCAAACTTAATCCACTCGTAACTAACGGTTTACGGGTGCAAACATAAGCTCACTATTTGGAAGTGTCAAGTTAATTCGGGACTATCTGCAATCGTTGCTTGCAGATTTTATACATTTGAGTAGATGTGGGTAGAAACATTCGCAAAATAACGATGTAATGGTCTCTAGATGTGCTTTTTAATATAAATATATGTATACTTCGAGTAACTAACAATGCGCTTGCAGGTAGAATGACAACGGGCGTGTAAACATTTTTTTTGTTTTATTGACGAGAATGATTACCTTTGCAACATAAAACAAAAATACCTATAAAGCCATTGCGACATTATGCGACAAAAGAGAGAAACCAGTGTTAGACAATGAGTTGCATAATAGCCAACACGCTCGCTTGTGTCGAAGGTAGACGATTGCCCTGAGGGGGTACGAAGAAGACAATCGAAAGGTTGTCTTCTTTTTTTGTGCCCACACAGGCGAGAACCCTGGATACGCCTCCCTTCCAGGGAGGTTGGGAGGGTGTAAATAAACGAGTACACGACTGCCTACTGCAAGTAGCGCAGTCGAGCCCCTGAGGGGGTACAGAAGCGAGAAACGAAAGTTTCTCGCTTTTTTGTTGTTGCTCAATGAGTTAAGCAGCCCGCCCTGTGGCGCACCAGTGGCGTACCGGGGCGGGGACACCAGCTCAGCCTCGATTTTACTTAATCAGTTCCGTGGCGTTGCTGACATACCTTTCTTTATATTTAGTCTAGCTACAATATTTGCTTAATATTTTTAATCCCCCACCGGAAATCGGGACTGAGCCCTCAACCCCACCTTACGTGAGCGGACCGCTACACAACAAGATAAGTGACGGAGTCATTGATGTGACAGAAGCACGAAGTGCAAGAGGAGGGGGTGCTCGCAAGAGGGCTTGCACTCAATGCGAGCAGCCTCTCTCTAATGTGGCTATTAAGCCACCTGCCACATCAACCAAGCAGTATAAAAACAAAAAAGGATGACCTTTTGATCATCCTTTCTGGCGGTGCGTAGGGGACTTTAATAGCTGTTTGGTCTTGTTTTACATTGTTCTCATAATCAATTATATAACAGATATTTGCATAGGTATTGTTTTATTTTGTTTTGTATTGTTTTGCTTATTTTTGGGTGATTTTTTGGGCGATAAGATATTTTTATTTATCTTCGTTGGTGCTAATACCTATATTATATATGGCAATACCAAAGTATAACATTAAAAGAGATATCACAAAACCATCAAGTAGTGGTATATGCTCTGTGCGACTACGAGTTTCTTCGCAAAGTAAACGAGTGGATTTGCATACAGGCATCACTCTTTTACCTAAACAATGGAGTCGTGATAAAGTTAAGCAGGGGTGTGTTGTAAATGGCTTAGAATATAATGTGCTGAATGACTTGCTGAGAAAGCAGGAAGATTTCATTTCTACCTATTTCAATAATTGTGCGCTTAGAGATGAAGCTGTAAACCTCAATGACCTGAAACAACAGTTTAACTATGTTTTCAAGTCAAATGAAACAACGAAAGGCAACGAGTTCTTTTATGTGATAGAGCAGTATATAAACTCTCAATCTCAAACAAGAGCGTGGCGAGATAGTTATATGTTAGAGTGGAGAAGATTAGTAAATAGTCTTAAGAAATACTCAGCTAACACTAATTGGAGTAGTTTTTCAGAGTCTTATATGAATGACTATCTCAAACATCTTGCAGAGACACTTCATAATGATAAAATTAAGAAATATCTTAGAAAACTTAGCGAGTTCCTGAAATGGGCAAAACTAAAGCGATACCCTGTCAATGATGATTTCTTTTTGTATAAGCCCAAATTGGAGCCTTCTAAAAATGAGGTTAGATACCTAACACCCAATGAGATTATTGATTTAATCAAGTTAGATTTGAGTGGTCGTTCAATCCTTGAGCAGTATCGAGACTTCTTTGTTTTCCAATGTCTCGTTGGATTCCGATTTAGCGACCTAAAGAGATTGAAGAAAAATAACATTATTCAGGATGGAGATAAGTATTACTTAGAGGTGCTAACTAAAAAAGATACTGATAGAATCCGATATAAATTACCTAATAAAGCGGTTGAGATATATTTAAGGTATGCACAAAACGATTATGACAATGGAGCGTTATTCCCGTTGCCATCCAATCAAACATTCAATGAGCATCTTAAAGAGTTAGGTAGCCTTATTGATATGAAGGGTGAGTATGTTGATTACAAAAGCAAACTTGGCAAAATAACAGAGGAAAGAAGCCCTCGTAAAGATATTCAAAGCCACGATGCACGAAGGTCGTTTATTGTGATGGCTATCAATTTGGGCATAAGTCCTGAAATAGTAGCCTTGCTCACGAGCCACTCCGACCTGAGGGTGATGCAACCATATATTGCGCTACATAGCCCAACTAAGGATAGAGTAATTGATGACATCAATTCAGCGTTAGATAACTTAGACTACTAAGGAGAAATCCTACTTCCGCAATTCAATCTTACAAGAAATGGACACCTAAAAAACGGTGTCCATTTGTCGTTTAGAATGGGGCTGTGTAATTTGGAAATATCGTTATTTTTTTGTATATTTGAGAGAAAACGAAAATATGGTAAGAGAAATTAATGTTATTAAGTATGACAAGAGTACATCGGTTCTGTTCAATTCATATAGTAAGATAGGAACAGAGGTT
>JAZRCE010000113.1:0-31811 GCA_045635445.1 Candidatus Aphodosoma sp. | reverse complement strand
ATCAATTGACGGTTACGCATGTGAGTTTGCTCGATGTTGTCGCCAAGTTTGATACGAGTAGTTTGAGTCATCAAACCATTTTGGATGTAAGCATAATATTGAGCTTTGTAAGCTTCCATATCAGGAAGGATTCCGAGGTCAACCATTTTTTGGTCAGCAACATAGTAAAGACCGAACAAGTCGGCACGAGTTTCTTCGATAACAGCACCATAAGCACCGAGAGCATCAGGGTCAACGCCAGGAGCCAATTTACCAGAACCGTGGCCAAGACATTCGTGGAGGTCAGTGTGGAGGTTGTCAGTCATCAATTTGTATTTGTTAAGCAATTCAACTTCAGTTGCGCTCCAAGAGAACTCTTCAGTGAAACCGCTGCCTTTAGTAGAAGCAGCACGACCTTCAGAGATATTGTCGATAGTTACAGATTTAGAACCGTGTACGGCGCGAATCCAGTTAGAGTTAGGCAAGTTGATGCCGAGAGGAGGAGTTGGATAGCAGTCGCCACCACACATTGCAGCGATGATAACTTTAGCAGACACACCTTTCACCTCTTCTTTTTTGAATTGAGGGTCGATTGGAGAGTTGTCTTCGAACCATTGAGCGTTGTCAGAGATTTTCTTTGTACGTTCAGTAGCTTCGAGTGATTTGAAGTTGATCAAAGCTTCCCAAGAAGATTTGTAACCAAGAGGGTCTCCATAGCTTTCAGTATAGCAGCATACGTAGTCGATCAAAGATTCAGTATCTTTAACCCAAAGTTTAGCATATTCGTCGAAATCTTTGAGGTCACCAGAACGATAGAATTCAATCATTTTTTCCAAAGCAGCGTGTTGTGCTTCGTTTTCAGTTACAGTAAGAGCTTTTTCCAACCAGTAAACAATTTTTTCCATAGCGTCGCTATAAAGACCACCGATTTT
This sequence comes from Candidatus Aphodosoma sp., assembly GCA_045635445.1. Taxonomy (GTDB): domain Bacteria; phylum Bacteroidota; class Bacteroidia; order Bacteroidales; family Paludibacteraceae; genus Aphodosoma. Next base: position 30,900 of record JAZRCE010000113.1, on the reverse strand, counting down.
GTAAGTATCTTCATAGATAACACCATCTTCACCTTTCACGAGTTTAGAGTTCATACCGAACATAATAGGCTCAGCATCGTTAGGGTCTTTCATTGCGTTGTAGAAATCTTCAGCCTCTTTTTGAGACACACCTTGATAGTAGTTAGAAGAAGAGGTAGCAAGGAGGTCAACACCAGCAGCTTGATTTTTGTGAAGTGGAGCCACTGTTGGGTCGAAGAGGTAGCCATTCATCATAGCGAGGAGTTCGGCAGCAGATTGACCTTCTTTGAGAGGAAGAACTTCAGGAGCCAAAGCACCGAAAGCTTCTTCGAACCAAGGTTGTGAGAATTCAGGAACGAATTTTGCACCAGAATAGTGGTGGTGGATACCATTAGAGACCCAAGCACGTTTCAAATAGATTTCGAAAGCTTTGAAGTCGTCAGTAGTTTTGTCGACATCAGAAGTGTAAACAGCTTCGAGAACGCGACGGATTTGGAGGTGATCTTTACCATTTTGGTCCCAAATAATATCGCGACCGCAGAGTGCTGCTTCAGATAGATAGTAGAGCAACTCTTGTTGTTTGAGAGTTAACGACTCGATACCAGTAACACGATAACGCATAATTTGCATATCTGCAAAAGCATCAACCACATAATCAAAAGTCTCAGGATCTGGAGTGTAGAGATTTGTAGTGGTTTCTTGTTTTTTACCACAACTTGCGAATACAGCAGCAGTCATAGCAATAAGGAATAATTTTTTCATTTGTTAAATTGTTAGTAGCGAATAACGAGTAACAAGATTTACTCGTTTTGCTTCGTTTATTATTATTAAATTATTATTTTACAAATATTTATATCTCAAACAGACAATCTACATTCATCTTCTCGCATTCCACACATCATGTCGATATATAACTTTGCAAAGATAGAAAAAAAATCTTGAATTTACAATATTTAGAGTATATAATATTTGTTAAAGTTTAGAGATAGAAACTATGGAAAATATGAAAACTAAAGAAATTAACAATAAGAAAAATAAAATTATAGAATAATGATATCTATATTAGACAATAAAAAACTCCGAGAGTTGATTCTCGGAGTTTAATATTATTTACGTATAGCAACAACGCTTGTTTTTACTACCATTTTTTTATCTTTGATTTGATTGCGACTCAACCATTTCAGAAAATCGGCATAAGGTAAAACTCTTGGAAGAGGTTGGTTTTTCCAATTTTTCTTACCACCAAAATCGCTTGCTTTAGTAAATTTATTAGGTGAAAAAATGATATAGAAAGCATTATACTCTACGCTTTTGACTGTGCCTAAAACATACTCATCTGCCAAACGATCATGGTCTTGCGAGAAGAAAACATATTCACGATTTGCCTCTATTTGCTGACATCCAGTTGACATAGTACTGTATGGTAACAAACAATAGGCATTTTCCTCTGTATCTATGAGATATACACACAAGCTACCATCCACAGGGGATGAAAATTTCAGAAATATATCATCTCCGTCATAGAAGACATCGCGATTAGATCTATCGTCGACATCATTCACAAAATAGTATGCAATATCTATAGGTTCGGATTCAATGCTTCGCGCTTTGCCCACCACCCTAACCTTTACAATCCAGAAACCTTGTTCAAAACGTTTTTCGATAACCGTTTCTTCTATCGTCTCAATCCATTCGCCTCTCACAGATGAACCGCCAAGAGAAAACATTTCCAACACATCATTGTTCTCACCAGCTCTATTATTGATGTATGTTGTATTTATACGATTAACATCTATTCCGAACTGATCTTCAAGGGCTTTTTCTCTAGCCTTTTCGAAAGCCATGCGTTCAGCCTCCTCAGGCGTTTCGTTCGGATTATCAGATATATACTCATATGTTGCACTAACACGTTCTACACCTTTAGCATAAGATATAGAACAAGTTAATACAACCAATAATATTAAGAATATCTTCTTCATTAGAAACCTAATACTTCATCCAATTGTTCGTGCAATTTTTCGCCTTTCTTTTCCAATTCTTTGCGTACTACATTTTTAGCAGCTTCGCGAGCCATATCGCTATTGTAGGCAAGACGCACCAAGACCTCTTTGTTACCATTTTTCACATCACGATAGCATTCCATTACAGGTATGACACGGCCCAAAGCTTGCGAAATAAGGTTTTTACTAGCCAATACAGTTTCGGTGATAGTAGCCGCTTCGTTGGCTGACAACTGTTTGTTAGCTACAGTATTTTCGATTAGAGCAGTAATTTCGGTTTGCACTTGACCAGCCAAATTTTGTTTAGCCAATTCCAAAGCTTGAGTTTTTGCGCCATCATAATTTTCGCCAATACTCATAGCCTCAGCCATGATATATTTAGGGTACAAATTCTCGTCATATTCATATTGCATCAAATATACACGGTCCAATTGTTTGTCCATTGGCAAAGCACCAGGAGCAACCAACCAGCCTTGTTTTTTCAAGCGTTTAGCCTCTTTACGAGCCGCTTTTGTAGCTTTAGAATTCAACTCTTTTGTTGTCATTTTTTCCACTTGGCGACGCTCTTTTCTAATCTCTTTTTGAGTTTGAGCAGTCACTAGACCAGCAAAAGTTACGACCATAGCCATAACCAAAATAGCAATTTTTTTCATAGTAGTATAAATTTTTATAGTTAAACAAATATTATTTCAAAGTCCATAGTTTCCAATCGTCGACCAAAACAGGAGAAGCAGTTACCGAAGGGGTTTGTGATTTGCCATTCAACACAATACTGCGTTGAGCCACCTCTTTTATGATATAATCAGATAATTCTCCATAAGAGACATTACCCTCCGAATCTTGCAATTTTTTCAACAAATAGTATGTAAACATACCATGTTTCTCATTATTATTTTGATATGCAGTTTCATCAGATTGTGCAGCAGAGAAAACCACCATATTGCCCACAGGCGCATTCTGTTTCACCTTAATAGCAATAGCACGTCCAGCCGACATCATATCACCTTCGCGCTTAGCACCGCTAAAGCAAGCATCGAGGAATATCGTAACACCCCGACTTTCTACATCGCCCAAAGCAGCATACAAATCATCAAGTTTATAGCCAGTAGTCAAATCCGAGCCAAAACCATCGATAGGCAATAGATAAGCCGACTTATTCGATTCGTTAGGCACACCATGACCAGCATAATAGAATATCGCTTTTGCCTCGCCACGATACGATTTCAACACACCATTCAACCAATTGATTTCGCGTTTCAAGTTGTTCAACGAAGCATTGCTCACAAAGTGTATATTTTCGGATGGTATACCCAATGTTTTTGCACAATACTCTTTAAAGATATTGCCATCATTCAAAGCAAAAGGCACATTTGCCTCGTTCTGATAATTTTCGTTTGCAATAATCACAGCAAAAGTCTTATTGTTTTTCACTGCCGACACAGGTATATTTTTATCCACATCGCTCGACAAGGATGCAATTTCTATATTTTTCACTTTATCTTCTTTAGAGTCAATCACAATTTTGCTACTAGCCAAAGTTTGATTCAACTTCAAGACAACGCGTTTATTTTCGGCATATCGACCATATCGTTCTTTAATTTCCACATCAATAGGAATTTCAGTTTGAGTATAGTTTTGATTAACAATAAAAGAATATTCCAACGACTTAGTTTCGCCAGCAGCAATAGTGCTAAATTTTTCTTGTTCGTTGCCACCGAGCAAGAATACGCCTTGTGGATAACTGATTTTCACATCTACATTTTCTGCCAAACCAGGTTTCACATTTTGCAACAGCAACTGCAAATCGAAAGGACGTTTTTTCTCTAAAACGCTACCGCCAGCACCAGTGATTGTATAATCGACCACTTGCAAAAGTGGCGACACAAACTGACGTGTGTTGACTGCCAACTCAAAATCGCCAGTACCAAACCCCATAGGTTCGTCCACTGAAATCGTAAAATTGACATTACCATCCACAGTATTCATCGAAGCAACAATAGGCAATTCGATGTCCATTACCGAACCAACTTTGATGGGTGATAAATCTTTATCGTTGAAACTTACGCCTATAGTAGAACCAATGCCTTTGATACGAGCCACACAATTGTAGCCATCGCCCACACCAATGTTTTTCACAGAAAAGAGTATTCGACACGTTTCGTTTGCATCAATAGCATTGTTGCCACTCGGTTCTACAAAACGAACCGACCCCTCGACAATCTCTAGAATTGCAGGTTTCACCTCCTTTTGTATATTCACAGATATTGTGTTGCTCACATTAGATTGTGCCCAAACTAAAACACCTATACAACAAAATACAAATAAATTAAACGTTCTTTTCATATATTATTATTTTTAATGTTTATTCATCAAAGTTTCTAATCCAGGCACACGCATTGCCAAACCAACCGTAACACCGAACTGATATTTATATCTCAAAAACAGGTCGAACAAAATAACACCCGGCGAATACCATCTCGCACCAATTTCGGTTTTAAAGGAAGGCACCATATCATCAACAGGTTTGAAATCATTAGACGCGGTACTAGTTCCGAATGCCATTGAAAGTGCAGCACCCGCATATATTGACCATTCATAATTTACAGGTATATGAAGTCGCACCACTGGGTCATAGGCAAAACTATACTCTTTGAAAGAATAATCCTTGCTAAATATAGAAAGATTAGCCCAATCTAGTTCAAACATCTTGTATCTTAGAGACAACATACCTATTTCTAGTCCCCAATATCCACCGATTTCGGCCGAAGCATTAACTATCTCAAAATCGAGAGAACCATTTACATCATAAAAACCATACAAGAGGTTTAAATACGAGAAACTTGAATACGACGAGGTATTATGCGATTTAGTTGGTTTATCAATCTCTGTAGCCTCCACCTTAAAGCAGATGTCGCCGATCAAATTGTCGCGTTCATCGAGCACATTCCATACAATCTCTTTATTGCCAGACGATATACCATAGCCCACATCGCCACTCACACGGAATATTCTTTTGAAAGTCTTGCCACCATCGGTCGAGCAAAAAATATCCACATCGGCTTTTTTCTTCAAGTTGTACGATATCACAATGTTATTCCCATCTTGACGGCAGGACACATCACGCACTAGATTAGTGCTACTTTTGCTAGCAAAAACACTAAAGCCCAAGAGCATAAATAGAAGTAGAAAAAATTGCTTCATATATTGTTTTGATACTATTTCGTTTCGTTAAAATCATTTTTCGCCTTGCCCGACGGGTTTGGGTAGCCCACTACCGTGTGCAACCCGCCCGACAAGGCGAAAAGAGCAAGTTACAGATAAAGGATAAATTCTACTGGCAGACTGGGCGCACTGCTAAGCCATCACAGCGAGAGTAGTTGCCCCAATCCACGTTGTCCGAATTGAAGTCCACGTAGTAGGCGTTGTCCGGATAGTAGGTATTGAGCGAACTAGACCAGTAGTAGCCGTACGACCCAGCATTGTTGAGCGTACCTCCGACCATGTAACCCGCAGCGGGCAGAAATATTGAATTGCCATTAGGACCAATTACTTTATAGCCATTCACTCCATTCAAGGTAGTCCATACCCACTTACACTTTTCTCGCAACTCATCTTGCTCTTCTTTTGTTGGCATACGCCATGCCCCACCCCAATTAGCAGTAGCTGCATCGTCTTGCGCCTCAAGTGTTGATTTATTATCTTCTCTACCATAATAATACTTGGTATTATATTTCGTAAGAGTATAATAAGAACCATTGCAATACTTATATCTGCTCCAATAATAAACCGATTTAGGTTTCACCTCGCCCCATGCAAAGTAGTCGCCATATTCCTCTGGTTTTTCTGCGCCCACATTACAACTTGCCCATTTAACAGACAGACCTAAATCGACTGCTTGCGGACCCGAAATAATTACAAAAGAGATATTATCCAACATCAAACCATCGTCATAGTCGAGAAGCAGATCATACTCGATTCGTCTATCACGACCAGCCGCAACCTCGCGACCTACATCGCCACTCAAGGTGTTGAGCGGAAGCACGCGACTTACGCCATCTACCCTAATCTCGACATCTGTCACATAGGCAGTCTCTGCCATGTCGTACAACAACACAATCTTCTTCCCCTCTTGCATGGCACGCACATTGGTGACAGGATTGGCAAAAAGGAAAGACGAAAAGAGCAAAAAACAAAAAAATAGTAGTTTTCTCATCTTATTTATAACACATACACATATCGTTGCAAAGTTACACATTATTTTTCAGATATCCAACACTCAATTCAAATCTTTTTAGTCCTTTTTTTTCGGAAAAGAGTTGTGCTGCCGAGATACACGGAAGAAATGGAAAAAATGGAAAATAAGGAAAAAATAGTTGTGGTGGGTGTGTCAGTCTTCTTCGGCATAGGTTGCTTGAAGGTAGGATTATAGTATATTTATCCTATGTTTATGGTATGTTGTAGTTAGGGCGAGGTTAAGATTCTTAGTTGGGGAATGACAGAATATATATGTATCTATAATACTTTTCTCTCTGTCGCACTTACGGCGCTTATTTTATATATAATCTTTCGCATCAGGGGTTGACTTCGTCCAAATTGCTCACGCTCGGCATAACTTAAGCAAGCTTAGTTCTGCTCTCACTTACTCGCAATTTTGACACACCTGCCCATGATATATCACTCCTACGGAGTTTATTTTTATCGTATAGTTATATATTTGAATAGATTGTTGGGATGTAGATGGTCTAGATAAACGAGACGCTTCGCTATCTAGATTTTCGGTCTTAAGACCGATCGGCCGCACGAGCCGTGCGTCCCTACAATTTTCGGCATTGCGACACAAGTTGTGCGTCCATACAGTTTTCGGTATTGCGACTGATGTGTATTCATACAAATAGATATAAAAAAAAGAGATACACCCGTAGTGTGGATGTATCTCTTTGTGTTGTTTTATTGTTATAGTAGTGGGTTGTTATTGTACGATGATTTTTGTTACTGCGCTGTTGACGCGGAGGATGTAAACGCCTCGAGTATTGATAGATATTGTATGCGTAGAGATTGTTGCTTCGGCAGAATGGAGAATACGACCCGACAAATCGTAGAGCTCGACGATAGCCCCAGATTGTGGTAGATGGGTGATGATAATTGAATTATTATTTGTCACTACACTATAATCGGACATTGGCGTTGTAGCATGGATCTGAGTAGAGAGTTTTTTAGGTGTTGCCTTTATATTGAAATTATAGATTTCCCATGTAGCAGAAGCGGATGCAATTGAGGTATATTTGAAAGCAAACGTTACGTTATCGGTCAAAAATTCAGATGGAACATTGATAGTGCCAGACTCGGCAGGTGACCAAGAGTGTCCGTCAGGGTAGACAGGAATATCGAGTTGAATCCATTCGGCTGAATTTGGATTAGTATTTTTGGCGTAATTATTAGATATCCAAAGCGTTTGCTCCGACTCCATATCATTAGCATAATTGATGATATGAGAGAAAGATATTGTAGATTTTTCGTATTGTGATAGATTGAATGCTGGAGATATTAGCCAATCTTCATTTGCATAATTTGTTTTGTCGTATCCACTCATTTTGGCAAAACCACGACCAGTATCCCAAAGCCAACTTTGCGTGCCGAGGAGATCATATGTAGTAAAATCGTCCATATCAGAGACTAAGAACATAGCATCTAAAGATCCACTCACTGAGTCATTTGGATTCTCTGGGTCTTTGGGGTCGTCTGGATCATCGCCACCGACAACATTAAAATGAAAAGCTTCGGACATTTTGTTGCCCCAGATGTGTTCGGCAAGTTCGGGATAATCGATGAATGGGTTGCGATTGTTTTGGTGCTTGTAGACAGCCTCGTTGCGGTCGATTTCTTTTTGCGACACTGGGTCGTTGCGATGCCATTTGAGCATGAGATTGTAGAACCACGGAGTGAGCGATGGGTAGGTGTTGCCAGTGAGAACATCGTTGCGATCGAAGCCAGAAAGACGGTCTTCGTAGCAAGTGACGAAATAGAAATAGGTGCGCGCAATGTCGCCTTTATACTCATCGTCAGGCTCGTAGACAGTACCCGAATAGCCTGACACAGAAGAACTACCGAGTTTGCCTAAAGCCTTACCACCTATCGGTTCGGCATTGGTTTCGCCATGAGGGTAGTTGCTACGGATGCCGTTCACCTTGCCATCGGTTGGATAGATGTGGAAAGCATCGGAAACCATTGGCGATTGCTTGTTGAACCACGATTGAGGTATTGTGTGCTCGCGATTGTAGCAATCGCAGATGTTAGAGTAATTGCCACATTGGTCGGAAGAATAGGTCCAATCGCAAGTGGAATAGATATCCAACACTTGCCCATCTTTGTAGTCGGTGTCCTTATAGATGCTCCACAAACCCTTGTAGCCCACGTCGATATGATTTTTAATAATGCTATTCAAAGCAGTTTTGAGAGAAGCCCCTGACTTGCCTTCGGCAGATGAATAGTAGTCCTCAACATCGATGGCATAGCCAGCAAAAACAACACAAAAAAGAAGAAAAAAGATTGATATTCGTTTCATAATATGATTATTGCAAATTGACGATGCAAAGTTAGTGTTTTTTTTGCGAAAACTATTGCATTTGCCGAAAAAATGTTGTATCTTTGCGTGTAATTTTGTTTATTAACTACGAAACTAATATTTATCTATTATGGTATACAAATTATTAATTCTTTCGGATGAAGTGGATTTATTCTTCCGCGAAATAGAGATTAACTCAGATGCAACATTTTTGGAACTCAACAACGCCATTCTTGACTCGGTGAAATACACAAAAGACCAATTGACTTCGTTCTTCAACTGCAGCGAAGGTTGGGAAATGAAAGAAGAGATTACGTTGATGGATATGGGCACAAGTTCGGACACCGACTCGTATGTGATGGACAAGACTTATCTCGACGAATTTCTTCGCGATGAAGGCGACCGTATGTTGTTTATGTTTGACATTTTGTCGGAACGCTCGTTCTTTGTAGAACTAAAAGAGATGATGCCAGGTGAAGTGGAGAAACCTCGTTGTTCGTTGGCAAAAGGTAACGCACCACAACAAATTACAGCAGAAGAGGATTTCTTGAACAACCCAACATCGGCTCTTGGTTTCTCAGGCGAAGAGTTTTATGGCGACGAAGAGTTTGATATGGACGAATTAGACGCTGACGGATTTATGGATATGGGTCCGGATGACCTTTATTAATTTTAAAGTTGAAATGTGAAATGTGAAAATTGCCATTTTTCACCATTCGGCTCAAGAGCGTTGGTTCGGTATTAACTTTCAAATTTCAAATTTCAAATTTCAACTATGAATAATACTTTATTTGTTATATTGGGGCCGACGGGGGTTGGTAAGACGGAGATTAGTCTGCGTGTTGCCGAACGATTGGGGTGCGCGATTGTGTCGTCGGACTCGCGACAAATATATCGTGAAACAAAAATTGGTACAGCGGCTCCGACCGAAAAGGAGTTAGCCCGCGTGAAACATCACTTCATAGGCACTCGCTCGATAACAGAACATTACTCGTCGGGGCAATACGAATTGGACGCTATGCCTATAATCGAAGAGGAGATTGCGCGATGTGGATCTGCCCTATTGGTTGGTGGTTCGATGCTGTATATCGATGCTATTTGTAAGGGAATTGACGACATACCTACAATATTGCCCGAAGTGCGCCAAGATGTGATTGACCTATACAACGAGGTGGGCATAGAAGGACTACGAGCGCAATTGCAACTGCTTGACCCAGTGCACTACACTCGAGTGGACCTTGCCAATGCCAAGCGCATAATGCACGCATTGGAGGTGTGTATTCAGACAGGGCGTCCGTTTTCGGAACTGCATACTGGGCAAGCGAAAAAACGACCATTCGATATAGTGAAGATAGGCCTTAATCGCGAACGTGAGGAGTTGTATGACCGCATCAATCGTCGTGTGTTGCAGATGATTGATGATGGATTGGAGGAAGAGGCACGTGGGTTGTATCCTCAGCGAGAGTTGAATGCACTGAACACGGTGGGATATAAAGAGATGTTTAACTACTTCGATGGCGAATGGACTCGCGAATTTGCTATACAGATGATACAACAAAACTCGCGCAGATATGCCAAGAAGCAATTGACATGGTTCAATCGTGACCCAGAAATACATTGGTTTCATCCGGATGACCACGAGGGAATATTTGAATTAATAAAAAAGACAGAAGAACAGAAAGACATAAAAATTTAACTTTTATTTTTTATAAAACGCAAATTACCATAAATTACTCATAAATAAATCAATGAGTAATGTTTAAAACCCAAAGAAAATAGATGCTAACAACAATATTAACCGGAATACTGATAGGATTGTGTGTGTCGGTGCCTGTAGGACCATTGGGAGTGTTGTGTATACAACGCACAGTGACTCGTGGGCGATGGCATGGTGTGGCAACAGGACTTGGCGCTACGACCTCCGATCTCGTGTATGCCCTATTGGTGGGATGCAGTATGGGGGTGATTATTGAATTTATCGAGGCCCACCAGATGTGGATACAGATAGTTGGTTCGATAATTATAGGCATATTTGGATTTCATATTTACACCAAAGATCCTTTAAAACAACTCGAGCACAAGAAACGTCCACACTCGAAGGGCGACATTTTCAGTGATTATATCACAGCATTCGGACTCTGCTTCAGCAATCCGATGATTATATTTTTGTTTATCGGTTTATTTGCACGATTTAACATCATAAACACAGCCGATCCTATATCAAGTGTAGTGGGTATGATTTCTATACTACTAGGGGCGACCATCTGGTGGGTAACATTGACACTATTGGTAAATTTGGTGAGTTCTAAATTATTTAAAGAAAAAGGTCTTGGATTGTTGAATAAAATAACAGGGGCTGTGTTGATTATACTTGCTTTTATCGGTGTGATTAGCGCAATGATTTAAAACATTCAACTTTAAATTAAACACAATAATACAAGAAAATAGATTTTTATAAACGTAAATTTCCATTAATTTTCCAATAATAACCATATTTGCTTCACAATGATTTACGTTAGAAAATAACAACATGCACCATCATGTCTTCATATCTAAAAAAACATAAATATTATGACAACAAATTTCGGTTTTATTAAAGTTGCATCGGCTGTACCACAAGTGAAAGTGGCTGATTGTGAATGGAACATATCGCAAATAGAACAGATGATGTCGGAAGCAGATGAAAATGGGGTTTCGGTTGTAGTATTCCCTGAATTGTGCATCACAGGGTATACTTGCGCCGATTTGTTTCAATCGCAACTACTACTAGACCAAACACTTGAAGCATTGAACGATGTGGTGGAATATAGTAAGTCCGAAGTGCGTTTGACAACCATATTAGGTGCGCCATTGCGCATTGACAATCAACTATTTAATTGTGCAGTAGTGATTCGTGATGGAAAGATATTGGCAGTAGTGCCAAAAACCTATTTGCCTAACTACAACGAATTTTACGAAATGCGCTGGTTTGCCTCGTCGACCGACACTATGCGCGACACAATCAGTTTGTTAGGACAAAAAAATATTCCGTTCGGGCGCAATATTGTGCTTCAAGCAGAAGAGTTTAGTTTCGGCATTGAGATATGTGAAGACCTTTGGACACCGATACCACCAAGTTCGATACTAGCTTTGTCGGGGGCTCAAATTATATTCAACCTATCGGCATCGAATGAGTTGATAGGCAAACACAAGTATCTTGTAGACCTCATAAAACAACAATCGGCACGCACAATTTCGGTCTATGTGTATAGTTCGGCAGGATTTGGCGAGTCGTCGACCGACCTTGTATATGCGGGCAATGGTATAATTGCCGAAAATGGTACAATTCTAGCAAAAAGTCAACGATTCTGCACTGAGAGTCAGATAGTATATGCCGATATCGATGTAGAACGCATTGCTGCAGACCGTCAAAAAAACAGTACATTCAAACAAGGCATTGCGCCTCTAAATAGCACAATACAAGCACGATACGTAGACGTTGACTGCCCTATCATGCTATCGGAATTGTCGCGCAAATTCTCGTCAATGCCATTTGTGCCATCGTACGACAAAATGGAAGAGAACTGCGAAGAGATATTCAATATACAGATATCGGGGTTGGCAACTAGACTACATCACACAGGATTGAAAACTATGGTGTTGGGCATCAGTGGGGGGTTGGATTCGACACTTGCACTATTGGTGTGCGCTAAGACTTGCGACAAATTGGGTATCGATCGCTCCAATATAATAGGTGTGACTATGCCTGGATTTGGCACTACGAATAGGACCTACACCAATGCCGTGGAGATGATAAAGAAACTTGGTGCTACGTTTGTAGAAATCAATATTAAAGAAGCTTGTATGCAGCACTTTTCGGATTTGGGACACGACCCAGAAGTGAAAGATGTGACATACGAAAATACACAAGCACGCGAACGCACACAACTATTGATGGACTTGGCAAACAAGCATGGCGGATTGGTGATTGGCACAGGCGACCTCTCGGAATTGGCACTTGGTTGGGCAACCTACAACGGCGACCACATGAGCATGTATGCTGTGAATGCTTCGATACCAAAAACATTGATTAGATATATGGTGCAATATGCAAGCGAGAATCAGATGGAAGAGACAGTGCGTGAAAACTTGTTGGATGTAATAGATACGCCGGTTTCGCCTGAACTATTGCCTGCAACCGAAGATGGCAATATAGCACAAATCACAGAAGATTTGGTTGGTCCGTATGAATTGCACGATTTCTTCCTCTACTACACATTGCGTTGCGGTTTTTCGCCAGCAAAGATAGAATATCTTGCCCAACGCACATTTGCTGACAAATATGAAGATGCTACGATAAACCATTGGCTCAGAACATTCTGCCGCAGGTTCTTCAATCAGCAATTCAAGCGTAGTTGTATGCCAGATGGACCTAAAGTAGGTTCGGTATGCCTATCGCCTCGTGGCGATTGGCGCATGCCATCGGATGCATCGTCGCGCAGTTGGGTTAATTTAATTCATAATTCATAATTCATATTTTTTTCGATTAAAATATCAAAGAGTTTTAGTTCATAATTAATAATTTTTTAGTATATTTGCAGAGTTTTTTATAAGATGCGCTAAATACACATTTTCAAGTAGTTATGTCAGAACAAAAGCCTAAAAAACACAAAGAATCTTTCTTCAATTTACATTTTACATCAACGGTGAGCATATCGTTGGTGCTATTTATGATTGGACTTATTGCTTCGCTATACCTTACGACCCACTATCTTACGATAAAAAGTAAGGAAAATATTTCATTGTCGATAATTTTGAATGATACGATAGAAGAAGCAGACTTATCGCGTTTGGAGCGTTATCTTACCGCCACTGATTATACAAAAAAAGTGGATTATATAAGTAGAGATAGTGCCTTACAAGAACTTATTATTGCTATAGGAGAAGACCCATCGGAGTTTTTGGGATACAATCCGCTCAGTGCGTCACTTGAGGTGCATCTCAATGCCAAATATGCCTCGGTAGACAGCATTCAGAATGTGATTTTACCTAAACTTCAGGTATTTGATGGTATATCTGAAATTACATATCAAAAAGATATGATTGATATGCTAACCAATAATATTAATAATATTTCGTTGATTTTGTCGCTAATAGCTTTAGTTTTATTATTTATATCTATAGTGTTGATAAATAACACGATACGTTTGTCAATTTATTCAAAACGATTTATAATTAACACAATGCAACTAGTTGGTGCAAAAAATAGTTTTATTCGTAGACCATTCGTACTTCGCTCTACAATAAATTCAATTATAGCTTCGATTTTGGCTCTAATAATGCTAGCGGGGTCGGTATACCTTGTGCAAATGCAGATTGGAGGATCGATTAATTTGTACAACCTTGAATTGATTGTTCCGATTGTAGTGTTGATTTTTATCACTAGTTTTATTATCAATACACTTGCCACAATAGCAGCAGTGAACCGCTATTTACGTATGAGAAGAGAACAACTATATTTCATCTAAATATTTATTATAAATTAAAGTATACAAAAATATGAAAAACTTTGCATTCTCAAAAATCAACTACATCCTTGTTGCCATATCGGTTGTGCTAATCATCGTGGGATTTGCGCTTATGGCTGGAACCCCTTCGACAACAGAATTCAACCCTGACGTGTTCAGTTTCCGTAGAATCACACTTGCTCCAATTGTATGTATGATTGGCTTCTTCGGAATGATTGTGGCTATTATGAAAAAATAGTTGAGAGTTGAGAGTTGAGAGAACTATTCGGCACTAATTTCTAATCCCTAAACTCTAAACTCTGATCTCTAAACTCTGATCTCTAAACTCTAAACATTATTATGAATTGGTTAGAAGCTTTATTGCTTGGATTAGTACAAGGTTTGACTGAATTTTTGCCTGTGAGCAGTAGCGGTCATCTTACTATAGGACAGGAGATATTAAACCTTAACACATCATCGGCAGATAATCTGCTCTTTACCGTAACAGTGCATGCTGCCACTGTGCTTAGTACTATAGTGATACTTTGGAAAGAGATTGAGGGGCTGTTTAAAGGCACATTTTTCACCAAAGAGTGGAACGAAGAGAAAGTGTATGTGTCGAAAATATTCCTCTCAATGATACCAGTATTCGTGATTGGTATGTTTTTCAAAGATGAAGTAGAGGCGATTTTTGGCAGCGGGTTGTTGATTGTGGGTTGCTGCTTGTTGCTCACGGCAACACTTTTGGCATTTGCATACTATGCTAAACCACGTCAAAAAGAGACTATTTCGTGGCGCGATGCGTTCGTAATTGGAGTGGGTCAAGCTATTGCTGTATTGCCAGGTCTATCGCGCTCGGGTACAACTATTGCTACAGGACTCTTGCTCGGCAACAAAAAAGAGAGTGTGGCACAATTCTCTTTTCTGATGGTATTGATACCTATCTTGGGAGAAACTTTCTTGAATATTCTCGATATGATTGAAGATCCATCGCTGGTGGGTGGTGTAGGATTTATGCCACTTGCAATTGGTTTTTTGGCTGCATTCATCTCGGGATGCTTGGCTTGCAAATTTATGATTAATCTTGTGAAAAAAGGCAAGCTCATCTATTTTGCTATTTATTGCGCTATCGTTGGTGCTATAACTATTGGATTTAGTTTGTAATGGATTTCGTAACTGGAGAAATATTATATTTTAATAAACCACTACATTGGACTTCGTTTGATGTGGTGAATCGTGTGCGCAGAATTTTGTGTCGAACGATTGATCAAAAAAAGCTCAAAGTGGGTCATGCAGGTACACTCGACCCATTGGCAACTGGTGTGATGGTGCTGTGCACAGGCAAGGCTACGAAACGCATTGAGGAGTTGCAATATGGTGTAAAAGAGTATATTGCAACGCTACAGTTAGGCGCGACTACTCCATCGTTCGATTTAGAACACCCTATTGATAAAACCTATCCAACAGAACACATTACTCGAGAATTGGTAGACGAAACCATCAAACGCTTTGTAGGTGAAATATGGCAAGTGCCACCTGTGTATTCGGCAGTGAAAATAGATGGTAAACGTGCATTTGACTACGCCCGCAAAGGTCAAGAGGTGGAGATAAAAGCAAAGTTGTTGGTCATAGATGAAATTGAGGTGTTGAAATTCGAGGATATGCAATTGACAATTCGTGTTGTATGCAGTAAAGGTACATATATCCGTGCTTTGGCTCGCGACATTGGCGAGGCTCTGAACTCGGGGGCTCACCTCATAGCATTGCAACGCACTCAGGTGGGTGATATCCGCCTTAAGGATTGTATGGAGGTAGAAGACTTCATTAAATGCATAGAAAATGGGATAATAAAACATGAACCACAAGAAGAAAAACGTAATATATTTCTAAATCACTAAAATATGAAACTATCACAATTCAAATTTAAATTACCAGAAGATCAAATTGCACAATACCCATGTGCATATGAATACGACGCTGATGGTAACATCGTGAAACGCGTTGAGGGCTTTGATGCTCACCGCGACGAGTGTAGATTGATGGTGCTCCACGCAAAATCTAATCGTATAGAACATCGTATTTTTAAAGAACTCATCGAATATTTTGGTGATAAAGACTTGTTTGTGTTCAATGACACTCAAGTGTTCCCTGCATTGATGCACGGAAATAAAGAAAAAACGAATGCACTTATTGAAGTGTTTTTGTTACGCGAATTGAATCAACAATATCGTCTTTGGGACGTATTGGTTGAGCCTGCACGTAAGATTCGCGTTGGTAATAAACTATATTTTGGTCCTGACAACTCGATGGTTGCTGAGGTAATTGATAATACTACATCACGTGGACGTACTGTGCGTTTTCTCTACGATGGCACACACGAGGAGTTTAAACGTGACCTTTTCGCTCTTGGTAATACCCCACTTCCGGCACACATTAAACGTGCACCTGAAGCCGATGATGCCGAACGCTATCAATGTATCTTCGCTAAAAACGAGGGTGCTGTGGTGTTGCCTGCTGCTGGAGCTAACTTCTCACGCGAAATGATGAAACGTCTTGAAATTCGTGGTGCTGAATTCACCTATGTTACATTGCACGCATCACTTGGTATGTTCCGCGAAATTGATGTTGAAGACCTCACAAAACACAAACCTGACTCGGAACAAATGGAAGTGAACGAAGAGGCAAGTAAAAAATTTAATGAAGCATCGGCTCGCGAAAATCGTATTTGTGCGGTAGGTACAACTACACTACGTGCTATCGAAACTGCATCTACAGCCAATGGTCAAATTAAACCTTTCGAGGGTTGGACAAACCGCTTCATCTTCCCACCTTATCAATTCACTACAGCAAACTGCTTGGTGTCAAACTTCCAATTGCCTTATAGCACAATGCTCATGAATCAAGCTGCATTCGGTGGATACGACGAAGTAATGAACGCATACAACATTGCATTGAAAGAAGGTTATCGTTTTGGTTTCTATGGAGATGCGCTTCTTATACTACCTGACTAATTAATCAAGTTCTATTATTTCATCACAAAATTTAAATCTAATATTAAAACATAAAAAATATGAAACAACAAATTATAGACTTAATTAATCGCGAGGTTATACCTGCTATCGGATGTACCGAACCTATTGCAGTAGCACTTTGCACAGCTAAAGCAGCAGAACTACTTGGCACAAAACCTGAGAAAATCGAACTCTTCCTCAGTGGTAATATTATCAAAAACGCTATGGGCGTAGGTATCCCTGGCACAGGTGGTATGATTGGGTTGCCTATCGCAGTTGCTCTCGGTGCCCTCATCGGCAAAAGTGAATACCAACTTGAAGTGCTCCGCGACTGCAATCCTGAAGCTGTAGAATTGGGCAAAAAATATATTGATGAACGTCGCATTCATATCTCACTCAAAGATACTGACGAAAAACTTTATATCGAAGTTATCTGCCAAGCTGGTGACAAAAAATCAATTGCTACTATCGCAGGCAATCACACCAACTTTATTCACCTCGAAGCTAATGGCGAAGTGCTCCACCATCAAGAACTTGGAGCATCACAAGAGGGCGAAACCAACACTGATCCTCAACTTACTCTTCGTCAAGTGTGGGATTTTGCAATGGAAACTCCAGTAGAAGACCTTCGCTTCATTCTCAAAACTAAAGAATTGAACGATGCTCTCTCAAAAGAATCACTCAACAATCATTTCGGTCATGAAGTAGGTTGCACTATCCGCGACTCAGTGAAAAAATATCAAATGTTTGGCGACTACACTTATATGCACATACTTTCGCGCACAGCTGCTGCTTGTGATGCTCGTATGGCAGGTTGCCCTATGGCAGCAATGTCGAACTCTGGTTCGGGTAACCAAGGAATCTCGGCAACTATGCCAGTTGTAGTATATGCCGAAGACCACAATGCCACAGAAGAACAAATGATTCGTGCGCTCACACTCTCTCACCTCACAGTGATTTATATCAAACAAAGTCTTGGTCGCCTTTGTGCTTTGTGTGGTTGTGTTGTTGCTGCTACTGGTTCAGCTTGCGGTATCACTTACCTCATGGGTGGTACATATCAACAAGCAGAATATGCAGTTAAAAACATGGCAGCTACACTTACTGGTATGCTTTGTGATGGTGCTAAACCTTCATGCTCGCTCAAAGTGGCATCGGGTGTATCTACTGCTGTTATGTGCGCTATGTTGGCAATGGAAAACAAATCAGTTACTGCTGTTGAAGGTATCATCGACGACTCGGTTGACCAATCAATTCGCAACATGACCAAAATCGGTAAAGATGGTATGATGACAACAGACCGTCTTGTGCTCGACATTATGACAAATAAATAAATATTTTATTTTCAACATAAGTACATATTGAATTTTTTGTAGGCTCTAAATATACAATCACAACTTTTGACTATCAAGGGAGACTAACTTTTTTCAAGTACAAGCCATAAATCATAATTTTATATGAAGGCTTGTACTTAAAAATATGTGAGAACAAACCAAACTTTCAAATAACCATATTTTCTTAACCTCTCAAAACAAAAAATTTTGTACTTTTGTTAAAAGACAAAAATGAATTTAAAAAAACAAACCACTATATCGCTCATTTGGAACGGACTGAATAAAGTCGGTTATCAAGTAATAGCATTGTTGGTAGGGATTGTGACAGCTCGTCTGCTCACCCCTACCGACTTTGGTTATATTGCCGCACTTGCTATGTTCACAATGCTAAGCAATATTTTGGTAGAAAGTGGATTCACCGCAGCTTTAGTTCGTCGCGAAAACAACACTCAGTCCGACTACTCTACGGCTTTTTATTTTAATGTAGCACTTAGTCTTATATTCTATGGCGCCCTATTTATCTCTGCACCTACGATAGCCGACTATTTCAATATGCCACCACTCACTAATTTGGCGCGCGTGCTGTTTCTTGCTATAATCATCAATTCGCTATTCATCATCCCCAACATCATACTCACTCGTCAACTACGATTTAAAGAGATAGCCATTGCCGAACTTTCAGGAATGATTGTCAGTTCCATCATCACCATTACAATGGCTATGAATGGGTTTGAATATTGGGCAATTGCGGCACAACAAATTTCTCAACTTGTTGTAAAAGTGGGTATTATATGGGCGATTAGTCGATGGCGACCATCATTTGAATTTAGTTTCAAACTACTCAAAGAGATATTCTCATTTAGTTTTTTACTAATTATTTCATCACTTATCTCTACTGCTACTCGCTACGTTTACAACTTCTTCATAGGTCCACGATACTCGGCCAACGACCTTGGATACTATGGCCAAGCCTTTAAATTTCACCAAATACCCTACAATGTAATTACATCTACAATAACAGGTGTGTCGTATCCGGTATTCTCAACGCTCAACAACGACAAAGAGCGACAAATGCTTTACATACAAAAAATTATGCGAATGACGGCATTCATCACATTTCCGGTGATGATTGGTCTTTATTGCATTGCACCTAACTTTGTTTCGGTAATTCTCACCGACAAATGGATGCCAATGCTCCCCTACTTCAAAATATTAATATTGACAGGGATGGCAATGCCATTCATCAATCTCAACCTAAACATATTCAACGTAATAGGCAAACCACGACTATATTTTCAGATGGAATTCTTACGCAACGGACTCATCATAGCGCTACTTTTTGTGCTGAACAGCACTATTGAAATTATGCTCTATGGTTATCTGATTGCCACTTATACTACATTGATAATTAGCAGTTTTACGCTCCAAAAACACATAAATTACTCTATATCAGAGCAAATAAGTCACATACTACCATCGCTCATATTGGCAATAATAATGGGCACAACAGTTACAACCATAGAGACAAAATTCGCAATGAGCGATGCCATGCAACTACTGCTTCAACTCGGAATCGGCACACTCGCCTACATCTCTCTCGCTTGGGGTTGCCACCTTCAAATTATGGACGACATTATAAGTATGATAAAAGAAAAACTACACAAATAATATCACTTATAACCACTCTTTTACCAACGAATCATACTCTAACTTACTGATTCTATTCGCCTCATATTCTTCATGAAATAAAGGCATTTCATTAATATGCTCAATATAGATTCTCCGCAAAAGGTCTATTCTATGCATATTCCAAGTAGATTTTAACCCATTCAACAAGACTGTATCATTACTTGCAATCTTTTCATAATGCTCCATCAAAGCAAAAACCTTTGGTAAAGCTTTATTTATTTTAGAATCTGCTATTTCATAATATTTTATATCTCCCGACTTGATACTATCTATAATTGGTTGATATATAGAATATAAATCATTTATGAGATTTTGCGATATCTCATCATTTAAATTTTTCTTTTCTTGTAGCTCTATAATTGGATGTGCTTGATCTTCTATTAATACTATTTGCTGCTCTATTGGTTTAACTTTATTATTGACATACGTCACAAGTACACCAACAACAATGGCCAATATAGTGAATAAAAGAATAGAAACAAACACCTTATATTTCCGTTGCACTCTTCCCCTAAATATCTTTTTTAGTTCAAGTACATTCTGAGGTCTTTTTTCTAGATCTTCATTCAAACACAATTTTACAATTGGTTGATACTTCTTAGGAAAAACAAGTTCTAAAATTTTACCAAAGCTATAGATATCCGTCCTACTATCTATTTTCCAATCTGGATTAAGTTGCTCAGGCGAAGCGTACTTCAATGTACCTGCCGAAGATTTAAATATCGCATAATCATCTCCATCTGCCAAACCAAAATCTATCACCTTCACATTACAACCATTATTTGTAATAAGTATATTAGATGGTTTTAGATCTCTATGGATTATCTGTTTTGAATGCATATAAGCCATAGCATCAAGCAATTCGAATATAATCTTATGTCGAAGTTTATCGTCTGGATTTGTAGCTAGAAACTCTTTCAAAGTCACCCCATCGATATACTCCATAACAATAGCAGTGCCCAAATTAGGGATATTTTCCATTGAAAGAAAATGTACAATGTTTTGATGATCCAACTTAGTCATTAAATCAAACTCTTTGCATAGAAACGCTTGGTACATACTCTGATTTGCAAACTCAGGTTTCAATGTTTTTAATATAAAACGCTTACCAGAACGCACCATTAAATATAGATTATTCAAATTACTTTTGCATTCCAACAATGTATAAGATGCCGAACTTGACACGTCCGCATCTACATCAATAAATTCAGAAGAAGAAACATCCATAAAATCAAAAAATTAAATTCAACCGCAAAATTACAAATAAAAAAACAATTACAACAATAAAATTATTGTTTTTATCGTGAAACATCATGAAACATTGTGAAACATTGCAAATTCAAAAAAAATATCTAATTTTGTAAATTGAATAAACTAACTAAATATATATGATAAAAACAGTAGACATAAATCGACCAGAAGTGCAAGAGTTACGCCTAAGAATAGAAACTAAATTAGGAGAATCACTTAGAAGAACTGTTTATAAAAGATTATCTCTCGCAATATACGACTCTACGAAAATAAATATTAGCGAATCGACCCTACAACGCATTTGGGGTTATGTTTCAAGTTCAGAAAAAGTAAACGAAGAGACATTAGATATTTTATCAAAATATATAGGTTATGATAGTTGGCAATCCTTCAAAAAAGAGGTAATGGATAGTGATGAGAACGATTCTAACATTCTAAATCAAGACCATAGTATTTCGACATCGGAATTGCAAATAGGCGATATCTTACAGTTGGGTTGGCAACCGAATAGATATTGTGAAATTCGCTATTGTGGTGAGAACAAATTCGAAGTGACACATTCAGAGAATGCAAAATTGCAAGTTGGCGACACTTTTAAATGCGGATTATTCATAAAAGGCGAATTACTCTCACTCGACGAAGTACGCCAATCAGTCAATCCTCATACTCCTAGAATTATGATAATCGCAAAAAAATCAGGTTTAACTATGTTAAACAAACTTAATCAATAAAAATTTATTATTATGAAACAAAATCTTAAAACATGCCCTTATTGCGGCGAAGAAATTATGGCTTATTGAATATGTTTAGTTAATAAGATAACAAAAAACAGTGTATTACACATGAAAAAAGCACTCCGTAGAAGTGAAATTAAATATTAAATTTCATAAAAATATAAAATTAGAATAACAATTATTTTTTTACTAATGAATAAATTTATAATTATGAAAAAATTTTTATTTTCCCTTTTGATTATCTCAACATTTTTATCTGCGTGCAACAATAGCAGTAGTGGTTTGAGCAAAAAACAAAAACAGCTAATTGACGAAAAGATAGAAAATTCCAATAGTAAATTTAACTATCAATACATCTTAATTGATGATGAGATAATACAACCTATTCTTGCTGAATTGGAAACAAATTTTTTTGCAAATAATGACGAATTGATGGAAATATATGAAATTTTTGTAGAAGAATTTAGATATGAGATATTAACAGCTTCAAAAAATGAGGCACTTGGTATTCTCAATAGCAGTTGGGAATATACTATTCCAATGATTAGAGAATTGGGATATGGAAAAGAGGATACAGAATATATTTTCGGCATCTTTCAACAAATATATGATATGTATTATATTACATTAACAGTTATATCTGACTATGATGATATATCAAAATCGACTAGCATACATGGATTTGATATGACCAATCCAACAACATTGGAAAATGCCATAAAAAGCTTTAATAAGACAGCTAAAAGCACCTATTATGAGTTGATTTTTACAGAAACGTTATGGAGACTATATGAAAACGAAGAAGAGATTTTTCTATTCCCTGTTATTGTAAAATACCTCCAAGACAAACCATTTGAACTTAAGGAAGCAACATATAATGCTGAGTATAATCGTTGGAAATTAGACTATCCAGCAGAATATTCATTCTACGTAGAATTTGAAGGCGAAGGAGATAATACTAAAATAGTTGGATTTAGCGAATATATAGATGAGGGTATCGATTAATATTGCATATTATAAAAATTAGATAAAACATCAGCAATAGAGATTCGACGGAAAAATTTCTAACAAAAAAGAGTAAAATTTGTTGTTAATTAAAAATATTTTTACTAACTTTGCCTTATAGGTAGTAACTAATTCAAAAGGCAATAAAAAAAGATTAAAATATATTTAAATAGCAAGTTTTCATATAATTACCCATAAAAGTTAGATAGCGTTTCCGTCGAATCTTGTGTTTTGGAATCTGGACAATTTCAAAAAACGCAATCAAGAAAACAGACGTTCAACGCTCACGTGGTATATACTGCGTGAGTTTTGGTCGTATAATTTGATTGCAAGGTAAGTCCAGAACCTCAAAACACAAATTATGCGAATTCAAAACTTACGCTTTTTTTATATCTTATTGTATTCCTAAAAGAATTAATTTAATATATGATTAAATTTCAACCTTTTGTTGGCAAAAACTATTTATCAAGTATTTGGGAACTACGCATTATGGTGCTTGGAGAAAGTCACTATTGCGCTAATCCAACAGATGCCATTCCAACAATAACACAAGACATCATTACGGACTTATACAATCCTAACAGTCCGCATGAACCATACAAAAACACATATACAAAATTCACGAATGCACTTTCAGGAGAAAAACTAGATTTCGAAGGTAAAAAGCAAGTGTGGGATAATGTGATGTTCTACAATTATGTACAATTTCCAATAGCAGGTGCACGACAAGAGCCAACAGAGCAAGAATTTAACGATTCAGAAAGTGCATTTTGGGAAATATTAGAAAAATATCGTCCAAATAAAATCATCGTTTGGGGGCAACGACTATACAATCACCTACCACGCAAAGGATATCAATTGCCAGATATAATAGCACTAGACGGAAAAGCCATCGAAACATGGGCATACACACTGCAAGATGGAATAGAAATTCAACTACTCCCAATCACCCACCCATCAGCCGCTTTTTCGCCTGAATATTGGCATGAGGTAATAATGAAATTTTTAGCGAGATAAATAGAATAATTTCATTATTAGAATTAGAAGAACTTATCTAATTTTTTGATAAATAATAAACATTATGAATTCACCTTCTATAAAAGAGTTCGATTTTGTCCAAAAGGCAGGCTTTAAAAATACATATAATTGTATAGAAAAAGCCATGAAATATTATGATGAAGATTCTGAAACTTGCTGCAAATACTTTCGGGAAGTAATAGAATCTGCACTTAATGATATTTATAAAATATTAAATGACACTAAACCAGGAGATACCTTTGAGCAAATTACGAATCTTAAAATTATCCTTTCGGAATTCCCCAAAGAAGATTTAATTACAGAATTACATAATATACGCATAATTGCAAATAATTACAATCATTTCACCGAAGGAGAAGAAAAAAATCCAACTAAAGATAGATATACATGTTATTGTGCTATATTAAAAATTGAAAAATGGATTATTAATTTTTCAAAAGAATATCCAATTTTTCTTGAAGAAGAAAGAAAAAAAACATATAGAAAGCCCGACCCATTTTACTATCCAAGATATCCCTTTTCACCAAATGATGAGCCTCCGTATCAGCCTAAAGAAAAGGACGAAGAGTCATCATCAAATAATGAGCCTAATAAGCCTCCGTATCAGCCTAAAAAAAAGAACGAAGAGTCATTTTGGCCAATTATAATTGCAATAATTCTATGTATTTTCTTTCCTATAGCAATAATTGTAGCAATAATATGGTTATTTCAAAAATGCAATAAGTAATGTACTGATACCTTAAATACAATAATTATTAACATATAACTCAATTATTATAGTAACTATTAGAAGTAAATCATAAAATTAGGAAATGTACTAAAAAGGTTAACAATTTTAAATAAAAAAATTATGAAAGACACAGAAAAAGCACCTATTGATTTTGAGAACAATTATGAACAACATTATTCTGAAAGTTCTTTTTGGGACAAAATTAAAAGTGTTGCAATCAAAGCCGGTTATGAACTAATAAACAAAGTACTTCAGCTATACTATGCTATGCAATCGCCAACGATGCCGGCAAAGGATAAAGCTATCATTGTGGCCGTGTTGGGTTATTTTATACTGCCAACTGACTTGATACCGGATATGATTGCTATGCTCGGATTTACGGATGATGCGGCTGCTTTAAGTTGGGCACTAAAAACAATATCAAGCAACATTACACCAGAAGTAAAAGACAAAGCCCAACAAAGATGTGATGAGTTCTTTTTAGAATAGTAAACTATCACTACATATTTTTAGAATAAATTTTCACTTACAGTTTATAATTTGATTTCACATAAAATAATTTAATTTTTACACCTATGTATGACACTATTTTAAACACTCTGCTTGAGGAATATGAAAAAAATCCGCAAGTTAACATTAATGCTTTGGCTCAAAAAATTGCCCAACAACTTAATCTTAAATTTGAACCTTCACGATTAGAAGAAATTTGTAAATTATTAGATTCATTTAGCAATTCTTATAATGATTTAATTAACGAAAAAGAAGATAACGGAATATCTACTGAATCGTGGTTAAAAAAAGAAATTATTTCTAGTACATCAAATGCAGGTTTAAGTAGTGAAGACCAAACAAAAGTATTAGAAATTGTTGGTGAAGCAATCGCAATAAATAATAATGAAACTCTTAAAACATCAAATAGCCATGAATGAAGAAAGAATTAATGACGCATCAAAACAATTGATGCAAGGTATTAAGTTAGAATCTTCTTTACAATCTGTAAATTGTGAATCAATTGAAAATTTAGAATTCGAAGAAGTTGAATATAAAGCACCAATAAAAGAATATCTAAATGCACCTATGGGTAGCGAAAAAGATGTTCAAATAAAAAAATTAGAAGCGGCTGCTATTGAGATTGCACGACAAAATGATTGTTTGCCTTTTGAAATGTCTAATGAGCCTTTTGAAATTGCAACGACTATTGATGAAGGTCTTAATAGAACTAAAGTTGCATATCAAACAGCAACAAGTCAACTTGACCCTATTGAGGCTGTTGATATATTAATAGATAATGCAGCCGCACGAACTAAAGTTGCAGTTGATTATGCTATTGAATCTGGTGCAATGAGTGATGCTATAACAACAGGAGTGGTAGTATTATTGAAATGTTTTAAAGTACCTTCTCCTGAAAGATTTGCTCCTATTATAAAAAATATTGCTAGAAGAGTTGAAAAACCAATTCAAAAATTTGTAAAAAAAGGTATTGGTATTATTGCGAAAACTGCAAAAAAAACAATTCATAAAATAGCCTCATCAATTAAAAATTTCTTAACAGAAAAGGCAAAAAAAGTAATTACTACAACTACAACATGCATTTAATACCTAAAGCAAAACCCATACGCATAAGAATTTCAGTAGGAGGGGAAGAACATTCTTCCCTTGCTACTTTGTTACAAAAATTTGAAATAGAAGCATTGTTTGGTTTACTTCAAAACGGCACCCTAATTCGCTGGTTAGACCAAATAGGAGAGCATAATATAAAAAATAAACTGTCCCTACTACAAATAAATGATTATAACAATATAACAGATAATATATACATTGATTTCGTCAAAACCTTCTTTTCTGATATTTCAAAAATATCACCATATATTGCTAATTATTATAAATCTTGTGATAATAAAGAACAAATTGAAAGATGGTTTCGAATAGCATCTGAATATGGAAATTATGAATATGCATACGAATTAGGTGAAATTTATTCTAAAGGATTATATGGGATTCTACAGTCTAATACTAAGGCTATATCATATTATGAAAAGGCTACATACAATGGAATTTTACAAGCTAGAATAGAATTAGCAAGACATTATTATCAAGGAAAAGGTGTAGAACAATCTATACAAAAAGCTATAGACTTATTAGAAGAAGTTAAAATATCACAACAAAGGCCTGAAATCTATTATGAAATAGGATATATATATATGCAAGATACTAATTATGACAAAGCAAAAGAATATTTAGAAGAAGCTGCAAGAAATAATTACACAAAAGCATATTTAAAATTATCAGCATTATATTACATATTAAAAGATTATAAAAATTCAGAAAAGTGGACAAAAATAGCTTACGATAATAATGTGGAGTTAAAAACTAATTACGACTTGGAAAATTTGGGTAATATTCTATATCGCGAAAAAAATCCTTTAGCAATTGAATATTACACAAGAGCAGCGATAACCTCTAACTCTGCAAAAAACAAGTTAGGCAGAATCTATGAATCTGGTCAACTTAATGTAAAAAAAGATTTAAGAGAAGCTTTTAATTGGTATAGATTTGCTGCGAAAGAGGGTGATACAATAGGTAAGTATAATGTAGGACATTGTTATATGTATGGCATTGGGGTAGAAAAAAATTTTAATCTTGCTATTTTATATTTTAAGGAAGTAGCAGAAAAAGGGGATGCCGATGCTACTATAAATCTTATCTTGTGTTATAAATATAGAGGTGAATTCTCTCAAGCCCACAAATTAGCAATGGAACTTGCTATGGATAACAACCCAGATGCTATGTTTTTAATGGGAACATTTTATGAAGAAGGTCTAGGCTCTATTATAAGAAAAAATAAATATATGGCTATTGATTGGTATAGAAAAGCAGCAGAAAAAGGACATACAGAAGCCAAAATAAAACTAAACAAACTTCTAGTTTAAAATATATATATATGAATAAAAAACTTTTATCTGATTTTCAAAAATATATAGACGTAAATAGTCCCATTATCTATATCAACGACTTTGATTTCGCTAGAGTTGATGAAATTATTGAATCTGTAATTGGGAAGAAAAAGATTTTTGAATGGAATCCTGCCACAGGTACAACTAATTTTAAAAATAAAAATTCAAGAGGTTTAGGAATAGAACAAAGTTTAGTACATTTTCTTAGAGACCAATATACTATTGAAATAGATGAAAGTCTACCTGTACAAGAAAAATTCCTTATCCTTCGTGAAATACAAGATTATATTGATGACCCTGAAGTAAAAACGTTACTAGCTTTAATCTCGCAAAGAAAATTATATGATAGACGCTTCGAAACAACAATTATAATAGTCGCATCTATCAATAAAGTTCCAACAGAAATATCTCAATATGTAACATTTTTAGATATAGAATACCCTCAAGAAAACGAAATTAATAAATTAATTGATGAGCATGTTGAGGTAAACGGGTATACTAGTTTTAACGAATCAGATAGAATAAAATTAATGCCATCGCTTCAAGGTCTAACAGCTTATGAAATAGATAGAATCCTAGACATGGCTATGAGCAACAATGGTTCACTAAGTGCTGATGACAAAGAAATGATTCTTCGCCAAAAAAAAGGCATGGTAAAAAAATCAGGATTAGTAGAATTAATTGATGCACCAGAAAATCTTGATAGTATTGGTGGTCTTGACGATTTAAAAAAATATTTAGAAGCAAAGGCAAGCATATTTCATAATTTATCAGAAGCCCTTAGTTATGGAGTTTCAATGCCTAAAGGAGTCTTTTTAGTTGGTATGCCAGGTTGTGGAAAATCATTATGTGCTAAAGCTGCAGCATCTATTTTTGAAGTGCCTCTATTAAAATTAGATATGGGTAGTATGATGGGAAAATATGTTGGTCAAAGTGAAGAAAACCTACGCAAAGCAATAAAAATTGCAGAAGCAGCAGCTCCTTGTATTCTATGGATTGATGAAATAGAAAAAGCCTTCTCTGGTGTTGGAGGTCAGAATGACGCAGTATTAACACGCATGTTTGGGAATTTCTTATTTTGGATGCAAGAAAAAAATTCAGCTGTCTATGTTATAGCAACAGCAAATAATGCTGAATCACTTCCGCCTGAATTAAAAAGAAAAGGACGATTTGATGAAATTTTTTGTGTAAATTTACCAAACGAAAAAGAACGAGAAAAAATATTTGAAGTTCATCTAAAAAAATTAAAAAATAAAAGTTGTTTAAATTCATCATTACATGATTTTAATTACAAGTCCCTTTCAGATGCAACTGAAGGTTTTAATGGTGCAGATATAGAATCTGTTATACACCAAACAATTGAAAATTCATTTTTAAATAATCAGTCTGCAATTACAACGAAATCATTAATAGAGACCGCACAAAACACACTAAGTATTACTAAATCTTGCGAAAAACAAATAGATAAAATGCAAAAGATTTTTAATGAAAGTAGTTTCCGAGATGCTACTACAGGAAAAATCACTAATGCAAATAAAAAATAAACCTAAGTTATTTTTTTATCAAAACTAATATACTATGCTTTTAGGGAAAATAGAATTTAAATGTACGGCTTGTGGGCATAAGTTTGAGGGGATGGCTGCGGAGTATCGTGCTACGCGATATGTGCATCCTATGCCATGCCCAAAATGTGGAAGCAAACATACTCGTCCTGCGGGATTAGGAGGACTATTTGACACTCCGGCTTATAAGAAAATTTGGAGTGAGTTGGATAATGAATAATTAAAAAACCAAAGTGTTGATATAAACCTTCGGTTTTTTTATACTATTATGTATCTATATTTATTTTTTGTTATTTCGTGGATGGTGGGCTATGACCTCTTCGCGGAGATAATTCAAATCGAGATGGGTGTATATCTCGGTAGTTACGAGATTCTCATGACCCAACATCATCTGTATCAAGCGTAGATTGGCTCCACCTTCGAGCAGATGTGTTGCAAATGAATGGCGAAATGTGTGCGGACTGATATTCTTCTTAATGCCTGCGCGCTCGGCAAGGTCTTTCACGATGATGAGTATCATCACCCGAGTGAGTTTTGAGCCACGACGATTGAGGAAAAGATAATCCTCATTGCCTGGCTTAATCGGCAGATGGCAACGATCTTGCAACCAAAAACCTATCTGCTTGATAGATTCGTCGCTGAGTGGCACAAGTCGTTGTTTGCTACCCTTTCCTTCGACCAACATATATTTTTCGTCGGGGTGTACATTGCTGAGTTTGAGGTTTATAAGCTCGCTAACACGCAAACCCGACCCATAGAGCACCTCGATAATGGCAAGATTGCGCTGTCCTTCGTCTTTCGATAGATCTATCGCATCTTCAAGGCGTTCGATCTCGTCTAAAGTAAGCACTTCGGGCAATTTGCGAGCAGCCTTTGGAGTTTCGAGCATAAGAGTAGGGTCGGTGTTGAGAATATCGGTATATATAAGAAATTTATAAAACGATTTAACACCTGAGATTACTCTACCTTGCGATGTAGCAGAGAGACCCAACTCGCCCAATTCGATGACAAAGTCTATCAAATTTTCGAGTTTCACATCCAACGGGTTTATGTCCTTCGAGTCGAGATAGTCGGTCAACAGAGCGAGGTCGTGAAGATAAGCCTCCTTAGAATTCTCCGACAAGCCCTTTTCTAACTTAAGCCAATTGGTGTATTTGCATATTAAATCAGTTTTATCAAATTGCATAATCAGATACAAAGTAAAAAGTGGCGAACTAAACGATAGTCCGCCACACTTTTTTTTTTATTTATACATCAATAATTATTTGTTCAAACGGAAACGTTCGTTACCTTCTTTGATGTAGCCAACGATTTGGTTAGCAGCAGCGAGACCAGCGTTGATGTTAGCTTCAGCAGTTTGAGCACCCATTTTCTTAGGAGTACCGAAATAGCGAGCGCCGAATTTTTCAGCCAATTCAGCAGCGTTAGCAGGAGCTACGTCAGTAACATATTTGAAGTCAGCGCGATCTTCCATCAATTTAGCAAGACCTTCTTCGTCGATAACTTCTTTACGAGCTGTGTTAACAAGAGTTGCGCCTTTAGGCATTTTGTTAAGGAGTTCGTAG